>JAWOEZ010000083.1:0-76676 GCA_046482435.1 Halanaerobiales bacterium | reverse complement strand
GTTTTTCTGGAGTAACACATATTGAAGATCGCCCAGAAGGTGGCCAAAAAGACTTTTCTGAACTAATAGAACATGCTAAACAATGTGATTCACCAACCGAATTAGAAACAGGCACTATTCCTGGTGGATTTGCACATGAGTCAGTTATGGGTGTTGCAGATAAAGTTATTGAAGCCGTTGAAAATGGCGATATTGAAAGATTTGTAGTAATGGCAGGCTGTGATGGTAGACATAAAACTAGAGAATACTACACAGATGTTGCTCAAGAATTACCAGAAGAAGCAGTAATTTTAACTGCTGGTTGTGCTAAGTTTAGATATAACAAACTTGATCTAGGAGATATCGGTGGAATTCCCAGAGTATTAGATGCTGGTCAATGTAATGATTCCTATTCATTAGTAGTAATTGCTCAAAAACTTGCAGAAGCAATGGGAGTGGATGATATTAATGATCTTCCGATTTCTTACGATATAGCTTGGTATGAGCAGAAAGCGGTAACTGTCTTGCTTGCACTATTAGCTGTTGGAGTTAAAGGGATTCGTTTAGGACCCACACTACCAGCTTTTTTATCAGAAAACGTAGTAAAAGTATTAGTAGAAAACTTTGACATAAAACCAATTGGTGAAGTCAAAGAAGATGTAGAAAAAATTATGGCAGGAGAGTAAAGAGGACAAAAATGTATTTTGCAATTTAGTAAAATAATTATATGAACAAAAAGGCCTTAGCCCAAATTGATATCTGGGTTAAGGTTTTTTTAAATTAAATATACAAAAAATTTAATGTATTATTCTAATGAAGACCAGTCACCTGTTTTTAAATCAATTTTTATTTCTAAGTCATCTGGCTCCAAATCTTGATAAAGAGAAGATAGTAAATTCTTATAAAAACTATAAACAAATTTAGACCAGCTGTTGAGTCCCTCAATATTAAGAGAAGCCGGAGCTTTTTCATTACCTTTATAATGAGCCATGATCGCATCTGCAGCTTCACTTGAAATTTTTTCTTGACTGTATGAGTTTAAATGAAATTTCTTTAGTTTTGCTAATGCCATACTTTTTACTCTATCTCTTACGATTTTTTTGGTATACTTTGTAAAATCCTCTGAAAAAGAGGGGACTTCTTTAATATATCTACTGTTTACAATCAGTTCATTATTATTAGTTATTTCAATTAAGCGAAAAGCATTGGGATAGCCAATTAAAGAAGAAGTTTCAATATCATAAATAAAAGAATCATTATCAAATTCTTTTTTAACTATATCCTGAGCATGGTGGTGACCTGTAAATACGATTTTCATATTTCGCTTTGCAAAGTTTGAAGATACTTTCTTCCAGTCATCAATGATATAATTAGAAAAGTATTTTTGATGACCTTTATAATGTTCTAAAATACTGTGATGTACAGCTCCAAAAACAACTTTGTTATTATTGCTTGCTTTAGTTAAAATATCATTAATCCATTTTTGGGTGGTTTTTCTTATCCTCCCATTACAAACATGATAGCTTTCTTTACTATTATAGATGCAGCTGTCGATCATTAAAAACCATAGACCCTTGACAGGTTCTACAACATAACTTAATGAGTTATCATCTTTATAGATAGCCTGCTTATATCCAAAATCATTATAGATATCTATAAACAATTCCGGAGTAACTATCTCTCGTGATATTTCTTTCGTATCATAGTTTTTGGTATTAAAACCATCGTGATTGCCGGGAATAATATATATATTTATACCATTATCAGGCAACCTTTGTAATATCTCTGCTACAGTTTTATGACTTTTGATATCCCCAGAGTCAGTTAAATCGCCTGTTAATATTACAAAATCAACATTACCCGTTTTTATAATTTCTTCAACGGCTTTTTCCAATATTTCAGCACTTAAACTTAAAATTTTTCTTTCTTCTATTCCGTATTTTTGATATAGAGAAGATTTTTTATTATTAATTATTTCAAACACATGAGTGTCTGTTATTACCGCAAATTTTGTTTGAGGATAGGATAAGGATCTATCTTTTTGTAGAGCCCTTGTTTGAGAAGAAAAAAGATAAATAAAAAAACCGACCATAATAATCATAAAAGAGATTGTTATTATAGTTGGTGAGAAATTAAAGAAAAAATTTTTTAAAAGATATTTAGTTTTCAACATATTCGTTAGCCCCCATTCTGATAATAGATATAGACAAGAATCTAATATCTAATTATTTAAACCAAGATAGATAAAATTAACCAATTCTTTTTTGGCTTTACCATAATCATAATCTTCATCATATTTTATTCTAACGGTAACTCCATGGGTGGCATGTAAAATTGCACTTGCAATAATAGAAGGATCTACATCTCTAACCCTATTCTTTTTAATTTCATTTTCAATTAATTCAATGAATGTTGATTTAAAATTTTTCATATATAATCTAATTATCTCTAATTTTTTATTGTCTTCTACCATAGATGTTTTTATAAGTAAATTACTTATTTTAGGGTATGTTTTTAAAAAATCAAAATGGTAATCAAAAAAGAGTATTAATTTGTTCTGTAAGTCAATATTTTTCTCTTCTAAACTGTTTATCAATTCAATTTTTTCATTTAATTTGTCCCTTAAAACATAATCAAGAATTTCATATTTATCTTCAAAAACTTCCTTGGTTTTGTAATTGATACTTACATCTAATTTAGCTAAGTCTATTTCTTCAAAAGAATATTTATTAAATAATTTAATGAATTCGTCTGATATAATTTCCTTTTTATTCATTTTTGTTCACCTCTAGATTTATTGTTACGTCTATTATAATATTTATTAATAAATATTAATATGAATTATATCACACTAGTCCATTAAATTTTTTAGTTTGTCCATCCTATTTATAATTATTTTTTGGCGAGAAGTAATGATCACACCCTCTTTTTCAATGTTTTTTAGAGTTCTTGAAACAGTTTCACGGGTTGTTCCTATCATGTTAGCCAATTCTTTTTGGGTTAAAAATAAGGAAATAGAAACTTTATTTTCTTTATTTTTATTACCATGTTTTTCCCCAAGATGGTATAATAAGCTAGCCAGGCGGCTCTTACTATCTTTAAGACCGAAGTCCCTAATATTTTGTTGGGCTCTCCTTAGTCTTTTGCTCATCACTTTCATAACTTTAACAGTAATTTGTGGATGATTTAAAAATATCTTAGATAATTTGTGGCTGTTTATTGTATATACTTCTACATTGCTAAGGGCAATTGCTGTAGCTGGATAATTATCTTTATCAAAAATTATAACTTCAGCTAATAGATCATCTTTTTTAAAAATATTTAAAATTTGCTCATCACCATTTTGGTCCATCTTGAGCATTTTGACATTCCCTTTTTTAATTATATAAATATATTCTCCTCGTTCTCCTTCAAAAAATATAATTTCATCTTTTTTGAATTTTTTTAAACTTGTGATATCTTCAATAATACTTAATTCCTCATTATTTAAATGTGAAAAATAGGGGACATTATTTAGGTTAATCATTATTTCACCTCTTTTTATACTACACTTTAAATTATATAAGAAATGTTAATAAAATAAAAGTATAGGATCTTAAGGGGAGTTGAATGGAGCTGAAGGGAATTGATAATAGTGTAGAAAAAGACTGCTGGATATAGAAATCTAATCCATAATCCAGCAGCTTTGAGTATATTTATAAAAAAATATTTAATTTGAGTTTAATTAATCTACCGATGTAAAGAAAGCAAATTTTCTTCCATAACCTGTTGAAATAGAAAAGATTAATACAGCTAGCATTACCCAAGGATAAAATTGATGAGTGACAACCTCAACGGTACTGACCATAACTGCATCTTCAAAAGGAGCATACATAGAACTCATCATAGAACCGACTACTACCGGTACCATATAAGGTATTAGATAATTAAATGTTGTTCCAGCACAGTCCATTAAGTTTGCTCTTCTATATCCACTGATTTCATATTTTTCACCCATTTCTTTTGCAATTTCACCTGTCCCAATAATTGCGGCAGTATTTAGACCTGTTACGATATTTAAAGAAATTAATAGTGTTACTATGGAGAGTTCGGCCGTTTTAACTCCCCGGACAAATTTAGCCATAAAATCTATTATAATTTCGATACCGCCACCTTCTTTTAGTAAATTGATCTGGGCGAATAGGATTAATACGAGAATTATGGTGGGTACTGAATCCTGAATTCCTTGCAGGATTATTCCACCTGCTCCAAATGGTTCTGGTACATTGATAATCATATCGGGAGTAATAATGTTAGTGAATAGACCGATTAAAAGTCCGGTGATGATTCCATAACTTAAGGCTTCAATGAGATGGTGTTGACGTATACACAAATAAATAATTACTATTGGAACTAACAAGAACAGGAGGCTTAACGGTTGGGGGTTGCTTACGTATTCACTAATTTGATCTGACATACTGCCCCCTGTTCCAATGAAGCTATATAGGATAATGGTAATTATAGCAGTGGGGATGGAATATTTTAAACGGCTTTTGACAACTCCCCCGATGTCCATTCCTTGAGTTGTAGCTGAGGCTATAGTAGTATCAGAAACCGGGGAAAGGTTATCTCCAAAAGCTCCTCCTGATACGATTGCACCAATTAAAAGGGCAGGGTTACTACCCACCAGGTAACCAACGGGATATAAAATAGGGCTAACCACAAAAATGGTTCCGACAGATGTCCCAGTTGAAATAGATACTACTCCTGTAAGTATGAAAGTAGCAACTACAAATTTACTACCTACCAGATTTAAATTAACCAGATAGGCAGCCAAAGTTTTTACAAGCCCGCTTTCATTTAAAATAGTACCCGAAATACCTGCCAACATCACAGCAGCAATTAGTATCATAGCAACTCTTGAACTGAACCCATCAATAATGATATTGGCAAACTTCCTTTTGTCTTTTACAAACGGCATAATTATAATTAGAGGTAAAAGAAAGACCACCCAGTATTCAGGTATATTAGCATTCTGTAAAGCTATGTAGACTAAACCTATTAGGGCCAGTAATATAGGCACAAAAACCATAAATTTACCACCATAAAATTTCAAGTCCTCATTTTTTTCTTTATTATTCATTATCGATACTCGCTCCTCTCTTATCCTTTGATTATTTTTTTATAATACCCTTATTTTTAAATTCTTCTGCGATTTCATGTAAGCCCAAATCTTCTAGTTTTTCAATATTAGGTATCCCTGTTTCAATATCCCAATTCCTAGCTTCATAATATTCATTGAGCATTGGTTCTATTTCCACCACACTACCTGCTGATTCCCCACATTCTTCAGGTAATGGTTCATTAAGAAAACGATCAGGCAAAGTATCATCTTCTCGCCGAATGCCTTCTCTTACAATATATGCTCTTTCAACGTTCATAATCCTTTCAGTAGCCTTTTTAACCTCATTTTCTTTAAAATCGATTTCTGTTAGATAACTAAGTAATTTTGCTGCTTCTTTAAATGAGATTATTTCCATATTTACGATAGTGTTTTTACAGGCTTCCAGGCAGTCAGCCAACACACATCTTTCTTCATAAAATTTAACAACTTTCCCTTTTCCTTTATACTCCAGTCTAAATGCTGACTCTGGATGGCCAAATCTCCTTTTACCTTCCTCAGGATCTTCCATGAATTCAAACCAGGGTTCACTTCTTAAGTGGTCACCACCGCGGGTCGCAACAGCGACTCCCAGCCCATAACCTTTTATACCTCTGGGGTCTGCCTGAAAAATCTCTAAGCCTTTAACATGCATTGCTAACTTTTTACTGTTTTTACCGATTTTTTCAGCAGCGGCCACTACACCATCTGCTAAAAGATCCCCAAAACCTTCACGTTTTTTAATTTTTTCGATTAATGTAAAGATAGCCTTACTATTCCCCCAGGTGGGTTCTAACCCATCTATTTGATTACTTGTTAATATATCTTTTTCATATAATTCCATCGTGAAAGATATACACTCTGAGGTTGTTATTACATCCATCCCATAACGATTACAGAGGTCAATGGCTTTAAGGGCATCTTCAATATTTGAAACACCCACTCTTGAGGAAAAACCAGCCAGGCCTTCAAACTCAGGCCCTTCACTTTTTAATCCCTTATGTTCACCCTTATCAATTTCAAAATATCTGCTGCAGGGGATTGTACAGCTAAAACAGCCCTTTTCTTTTTGTTTATAATTTTTTGCCAGGTATTCTCCGCTAACTTTGTCAGCATCTTCGAAATAACCGGTTTGAAAATGCCTGGTTGCTAAACAACCTAATTCATTTAAAGATGATACTAGCTTAGTGGTTCCTAATCGAACTCTAATATCATATTCTGAATGATTTCGAATTTCCTGATCCATCTTATCGATTAGTGCTTTAAATTTATTTGGATTAGAAGCTTTAAGATCTTCAGTTCCTCTTACGGCGATTGCCTTTATATTTTTAGAGGTTAATACCAATCCCATTCCTGTTCTAGCAGCAGCCCGGACTTGATTACAAAAAATCCCGGAATATTTGACTCCATTTTCAGCAGCCGGTCCAACACTAGCCACCTGAACTCGTTTATCGTTTAATTCTTCTACGATTTTTTCCTGAGTTTTAAAGACATCTAAACCTTCTAGATGTTTTGCAGATTTTATCTCGGCTTCTCCGTTTTTTATAAAGATATATGATAATTCCTTAGCTTTTCCCTCAACTACTACCTGATCAAAACCTGCAAATTTTAATTCGGGTCCGAAGAAACCACCGGTATTTGAATCACCTAATATATTAGTCTGGGGAGATTTGGCAGTAAAATTTACTCTTGCTGCTCCCGGGAATAAAGTTCCTGTAAGTGGTCCAACTCCGATATATAATTTATTTTCTTCACTTAATGGTTTTACACTGGGAGGTACTTCATCATATAGTCTACGAATATTTAATCCTCTTCCCCCTAGATAGTTTTTTAGAAAATCTGGGTCAAGTTTTTCAGTTTTTATAGAATTTTTTGTTAAATTAATCCGCAGAGCTTGGCCGCAGTATCCAAAATTCATTTTCTATCACCTCCTGGTGAACTATCAAATTTCAGGGCATCAGTAGGACAGCGTTTCACACATTCAACTTCTCCTCCGCATAAATCACAGATTAAAGGAATCTTATTTTTGTTAAAAGTAATTGCATCAAAAGGACAGGCCTTTTCGCATTTTTTACAACCTATGCATTTATCTTGATTGACCAGGATTGCATTTGTTTCTTTGTCCCTACTAAGAGCATCTACAGGGCAGACTTTAACACAGGGGGCGTTTCCACACTGCCTGCAGACATAAGGAATATCCTTTCCTTTTTTTTCAATTTTTTCAATCTTGATTCTTGCTCTTTTCCCATTAAAACTTCCAGTATGTATAAATGCACAGACAGTTTCACAGGCCCGACAACCAGTACATTTGTCAGAATCCACATCAATTCTTGAAGGTATTTTTTGTTCTGAGTTGATGATTTCTCCGGTAGCAGGGTCAATTCTATCGATTCTAAATATGACTCTCCCCTTTGGATCCGGACAAGTTAACCGTTTTGTATGTGGAATCCAGTCATTTTCTTCGTTTACTTCTCTTTGTTTAGCAGGAATTATAGGCATCAAACTCTGTAAAGCCCAAAGACAAATATGTTGGTTTTCGGGTATTTCAATTTTACCTCCCTTAACAGTAAAGTAATCCCCTTTTTTCATGGGTAAATCACAAAAACCTTCAATGGTTTCAACAACTATTTTTAGGTCATACAATTAAATCATTCCCCCTTTTAATTTTTTAAAAAACCATTAATTAATATAAATAGGGCGGCAAACACAAAATTAAAAAAACCTTTCACCCTGGTTAGGGACGAAAGACTATTAATTCCGTGTTGCCACCCTTATTAGTTAATCATTGATTAACTCACTTAAAAGAAACCACCTTATATTAGGTGAATTCTATTTACTTTAACGGATAAATTCCGGTACAGGATAATCTATCCTTTTAAAGATATTTCCCCCTACTTCTAACAAGGCCATTCACTTTAATATTTCATTCCCGAATTCTCAGCGGTATCGGTTCTCTGTAAATGAAGATATAAAGCTACTCGTCTTGCTCATAGAATTTATAAATATTATTTATTTGAATATAATTTTAACACTGAGAACTATCTATGTCAAGAATTTTTTTATTAGACAAGGTCTTGACAACTTGTTTTCGTTAATATATAATAATTAACAATAATTTCAAATGATAAAAACTATGAGTGGGAATAAGTAAGCTTATTGCTGAAATACACCCTTGAGTTGCCGGTTGAATTAATAGTAGGCTAGGCCGTTTTCCAACGTTATCTGGTGAGAGAGTGTTAGCTTTCAATAGAGTTGTTCTGATTATTTTTTGTATAATCAGAATTAATTCAGGTGGTACCGCGCATACGTCGTCCTGAAATAAGGGACGGCTTTTTTTATTTTATAACACATTTTATCATTTGTGAATTATCAATAATTGAGGAGGTAGTAGTAAATGAGAAAAAGGAAACTGAGTTTTATAATAGCAATTTTACCAATTCTAGTTCTTCTTTTGATGGGGGCTTTTTCAGTTTTTTACTGGAAAGTCGGAATGATAGTTCCTTTATTAAGTGGTGTGGTAGCAACTGGAATCATAGGATTTTTGTTTGATTACAGCTGGGATGAATTACAGCAAGGTCTAAAAGAAGGGGTTGCAAAAGCATTACCCGCAATTTTTATCTTGTTAATAGTAGGTTCTATTATAGGTACCTGGATTTTAAGTGGTACGATTCCGGCCATGATATTTTATGGTTTAAAGTTTTTAAGTCCTTCTTTATTTTTACCTTTAGCAGCTCTGATAACTGCAATTGTTTCGACAACTCTGGGAACTTCTTTTACTTCGATTGCCACTGTAGGGATAGCTTTAATTGCTGTGGGTAATGCAATGGGTTTTGCAACCCCCTTGACTGCAGCAGCAATAATTTCAGGTGCATTTTTTGGGGATAAGTTATCACCTTTATCAGATACTACAAATATTGCAGCAGCAATGGCAGACTGTTCGCTTTTTGAGCACGTAGGTCATATGCTCTGGGATACAATTCCTGCTTTTGGACTGTCCTTAATTATCTACTGGGTAGTTGGACAGTCTCAAGTTGGAGGAGGATTTGAAGGTACAGAACAAATCAATATTTTAATGCAGGGGTTAAACAGTTCGTTTAATATAACACCACTGTTATTTATATTACCGTTAATTACTATTGTGCTGGCGGTCCGCAAGACACCGGCTATCCCAACTTTATTATCCATGTCATTTTTAGGTGGGATTTTTGGTATGGTATTTCAGAGTGCCAGTCTGGTTGAAGTCTTAAGTTCATTTACTTCTGGTTACAGCATTGATAGTGAAATAAGTATGATAAATAGTTTACTTTCCAAAGGTGGGGTTACTTCTATGGGAGATACCATAATTCTTTTAATTACTGCAGCTGCCTTAGGAGGTATAATGCAAAAAGTTGGTATCTTGGATGTTATTTTAGAAAAAATGATGACCTGGATTAACAGTAGTAAAAAATTGTTGGTAACATCTCTGATAACAGCTTTTTTAATAGGTTTAAGTACTGGTGCCCAGGTTTTAGCTATTATTATACCGGCCAAGATGTTTTCAAATAGCTTTAAAGAGATGGGACTACATACAAAGAATTTGAGTAGAAATGTAGAAGCAGGGGGAACAGTGGGAATTACATTGGTTCCATGGAGTGTACCTGCTATCTTTGCAGCAGATATGTTAGGAGCACAGCCCGTTGAATTTATACCATTCTTATTTTTTCCGATGTTAGTTATCTTGATTAATCTATTATATGGGTTGACCGGGATTTCTATTGCAAGGATAGAACCACAGAAGAAAGAAAAAGTAAGGAGAGAAGCATAATGGGAGCCATTTTATTAAAAGTGCTTGGTACAGCACAGGATGGAGGATATCCTCAGCCGGGATGTAACTGTCCGAACTGTCAAAGAACTTTAAATAATAAAGAACTAAAAAGGCTGCCGGCTTCTTTAGGTATTTTGGATATTACACATAAAAAAAGTTATATCATTGATCCCACTCCTCATTTAGCTGAGCAATTAAATATTTTAAATGAAACCGCTAAAAAGTATGATTTTTTAAAAGACCATTTAGAAGGGGTTTTAATAACGCATGCTCATATGGGTCATTATCCAGGGCTTATGTATTTTGGTAAGGAAGCAATAAATAGTGACAAATTATCGGTTCAGACAAGTAAGAGTTTGAAAAATTTTCTTACTTCAAATCAACCCTGGAAACAGTTAGTTGACAATGAAAATATAAAAATAAATACTTTTGAATTTGAAAAAGAAATTTCCCTTTCAACTGACTTGAAAGTGATTCCAGTTGAGGTTCCACACCGTCAAGAATTCAGTGACACCTCAGCTTTTATAATAAAGGGCAGCAGTAAATCTGCCTTTTATTTACCTGATATAGATAGTTGGGAAGGGTTTGACGATAAATTCAATGAGATAAGCCAAAAGACAGATTTTCTTATCCTAGATGGGACCTTTTATTCTAAAGAAGAGCTTATGAAGTTTAGGGGTAGAAAGATTGAAGAAGTCCCTCATCCTCCTATTAAAGAAACTCTCAAAAAAATTGATAATGGTATCTTAGAACTTAATGATTCAGAGGTATATTTTACACATTTTAACCATACAAATTCCATTTTAAGGCCAAATTTTAAAAATGAGGTAAAGAGAAAAAACATTAAATTTCTTAAGGAAGGAGAGGAATTCAACTTATAAACATAAATTAAATTGATATTATAATTGAAATATGGACTAGTGAGTATTATAATAACATAACAGATATTGATTTTCGAAGGGAGAATCATATATTGTTAACTGTCGAAAAGATCGGTGGAACTTCCATGTCGGAGTTTCAAGTCGTATTGAAAAATATAATAGGTAAACCGGGAGATGATCGTTTTAGTTATAACCGGGTCTTTGTGATCTCAGCTTATGCTGGAGTTACTAATTTGCTTTTAGAAGACAAAAAGAATTCAAACCCCGGCATTTATAAGAGTTTTATTAATAATGATGATATATATAAAAGAAAGCTTGATGAACTTACTGATGACCTAACGGATATAAATAAATCGCTGACTAAAATAGGCCTGGATAATAAAAAGGCGGATCGGTTTATCAAAAAAAGAATAGAACATACTAAAAATTATTTAGATAGTATGGAAGAAATACTGTCTTCTGGATATATTAAAGAAGAAAATATTTATTCAGCAGCTCGCGAGATATTAGCTTCCTTAGGTGAAGCTCATGCTGCCTATAATTCATTTAATATTTTAGCTAATCTGGGAATAAATGCTGAGTTTATTGATTTAACCGGTTTTTATGATAGAAAACAGCTTTCAATGGAGGAAAGAATTAAAAGATCTTTTCAAGACCTAGATCTTTCTAAGAGTATAATAATTGCTCCGGGGTATACTAAAGATAAAGGTGGTCTGGTAACCAAATTTGGTAGGGGCTATTCTGAGATTACTTTTTCTAAAATTGCAACTTACTTGCAGGCAGATCAGGCTTTTATCCATAAGGAACACCATCTTTCATCAGCAGACCCTGAAATCGTTGGTGAAAAAAAGGCGGTTCCAGTGGGAAGAACCAACTATGATGTGGCAGATCAGCTGGCTGACATAGGAATGGAAGCTATTCACCCGAAGGCTTCAAAACCCCTTGAGATGGGTGGTATAAAACTAGTAGTAAAGAATACATTTGAGCCTGATCATCCGGGTACCATAATAACAAAGGATTATGTAGTTGAAGATTCGAAAATAGAAATTATTGCGGGTTCTAAAGATTTAGTAGTAATTGAAGTTCATGATACTTCAATGGTAGGCGAAGTTGGCTTTGACTATGAGATTATGAGAATTTTAAAGAAGTATAATATTAGTTATGTAATGAAGGCTACTAATGCTAATAGTATTTCTCAGGTTATTTGGGAAAAAGATTTAAGTGAAAGTTTAATCGAAGAACTTAGATCTAAATATAAAAGTATTAAAATTAAAGAAATAGCTATGGTATGTCTAATCGGTTCAAATATAAGTAAGCCAAATATTCTTGCAAGAGCATCTAAGGTATTAGGGGAAAATAAAATTAATATTAACTGTGTATCGATTTCTTTAAGCCAGGTTAATATCCAATTTGTAGTGGATAGAGATAATTATAAAAAATCAGTTGTTTTATTGAATAACAATTTAATGCTTGATTAAAAATATATGGTGGTGTAAATATAATAATGGAAAAAGGACTTCCTTTTAGTAAAGAAAAGTTAGAAAAAATAAAAAGTGAATATCCAACTCCTTTTCATCTATATGATGAAAAAGCTATCAAGGAAAATGCCAAAAGATTTTTAAGGGCTTTTAATTGGAACGACGGGTTTAAAGAATATTTTGCAGTTAAAGCAACCCCCAATCCTTTTATATTAAAAATATTAAAAGATATAGGGTTTGGAGCAGATTGTAGTTCTTTAACCGAGTTGATTTTAGCAGAAGAAGTAGGGATCACCGGGGAAGAAATAATGTTTACTTCAAATAATACTCCGGCCGAAGAATATGAAAAGGCAAGAGATTTAGATGCAATAATTAATTTAGATGATATCTCCCATATCCCATTTTTGGCTGAGCATGGTGGTATTCCAAATCTGATTTCTTTTAGATATAATCCAGGTAATCAAAGAGCTGGCGGCTTTATCATGGGCAATCCGGCTGAAGTTAAATACGGTCTGACTAGAGAACAAATTTTTACAGCTTTAGAAGAAGTCCGTGATAGAGGAGTGGAACGTTTCGGGCTGCATACTTTTATTGCTTCTAACCAACTAGACCCGCAGTATTTTATAGATACCGCTGAAATGATGTTTAATCTGGCTGTTGAAGTTAAAGAAAGATTAGATATTAGTCTAGAATTTTTAAATATTGGAGGCGGAATTGGTGTTCCATATAGGCCGGAAGAAGAAGCAATAGATTTAGAATTAGTAGGTGATGGAATCAAAAACAAATATAATGAAATCATTAAAGAAAACAATCTCGATCCGATGGCTATTTATATGGAATGTGGTAGAATGATTACTGGGCCTTATGGCTATTTAGTTTCAGAGGTGATTCATAAAAAGGATATATATAAAAAACATGTAGGGTTAGATGGCAATATGAATGATTTAATGAGGCCGGGAATGTATGATGCCTATCATCATATTACAGTTTTAGGAAAAGAAGATAAGCCAAAGACTGAAACTTATGATGTAACAGGTTCCCTTTGTGAGTCTATTGATAGATTTGCAGTAGACAGGGACTTACCGAAGATTGATATTGGGGATACATTAGTCATCCACGACACCGGAGCCCACGGACATGCAATGGGCTTTAATTATAATGGTAAATTAAGAGGTGGGGAACTTCTTTTAAGAGAAAACGGTCAAGTTGTTGAAATCAGAAGACCTGAAACTGTCGAAGATTATTTTAGAACCCTGGATTTTGATAAATTAAAAGATTTTGAGTAAAATAGAGTAAAGAGAATGGACCCTGGAGAGATTTATATAAAATCTTTTCAGGGTTTTTTGTATCTATATGATATATATCACAGAAATTATGTTAAGCTCTCTATATAATGTATTTAAAGTTGATAAGTTTAATAGACTTAATATATATTAGGAGGAAATATTAGGAGTGATAAAAAAGAAAGTTTAAAAGAAATCCTAGAGAGATAAAATAATGATGAAGATATAGAGGGTGTTAAGGAAGAAGCGCGGGAACTAATCGATGAAATATCTGCTAAAGATCTTTCAGAGGCAGAACAGGAACTAATAGATCAAGGACTGGAAGAAACCAAATTAAGGCACCTCTGTGCTGCTCACTTAGAAGTTATGGCAGATGAATTAGATGAACTTCAAAGGGATTTAGAGTATTCGCATCCTTTAGCTGTTTTAATTAGAGAACATGATGATTTATGGCCCTACAAAGAAGAAATATCTGAATTAGCTAATAAGGTAAGTGAAATAGATTTTGCTGAATTCAAAAGGCAAATCAAAGAACTATCTGAACATCTAATTCTTACCTTAAGAGACCAGATCTATAAAGAAAATAATATATTATATCCAACTGCTAAAGATGTAGTAGATGAAGAAAAATGGGAAACTTTTCAAAAGTTAAGTGATCAAATAGGATATTGTTCTTTTACAACGTTTAGAGGAAAGGGAGGAAAAATAATGAGTGTAATTAATTTAGATCAACTAACAGCAGAAGAAAATATGAGAGGTATTATGACCAAAAATGTATTAAAAAATGAGAATGTTCAGGTTAAAAATCTTATTTTAGAAGAAGGTGACGCAGTGCCTGAACATCAGGTCCCTGTCAATGTATTTTTTCATGTAATTGAAGGCAAAGGTACTATTATGATAGGAAAGAAAAAGCATGAGTTAAATGAAAAAGATTTTATAACTTGCCCTCCGAACACCCCCATGAAGGTGATGGCTGATAGGGGAGAAAGTTTTAATATTATAAATGTTAAAACTCCTGCTTTAAATTAAACCCCTTCTTATAATTACGCCCAGGTTTTCTTGAGCGTAATTTTTTTATAAAAAGTTTGACCTTCTTTGACTTTAGTCCCGAAATGTTGTATAATATTAAAAGAAATAAATAAAGTAATATTGATTGGAGGGATCTCTAGATGAGAATGGAAGATTTTACTCGTAAGGCACAGGAAAGTTTAGCTGAAGCACAGCATATTGCAGAAGATAATGGTAATCAGGAAATTTATCCCGCTCACCTGTTTTTATCATTAATTGAAGATGATCAGGGAATAATGTTACCACTTTTAGAAAAACTCGGCATCAATTTGTCGGTATTTGAAAAAGAGTTGAGGAACATTATTGAAAGTCTACCTAAAGTATATTCTGAGGGTGGACAGCTCTATATGTCCCAGGAATTAAACAATGTACTTAGAACCGCCCGTAAAGAAGCAAAAAATATGGATGATGATTATATTTCAACCGAGCACTTTTTATTAGGACTTCTATCAGCTGGTAAAAGTAGGACCTATCAATATTTTAATTCCAAAAATATTGATTTAAAAAAAGCTAAAAAGGCTATTGAAGATATTCGAGAGGGAGCGAAAGTAACTTCCCAGAATGCTGAAGAACAGTATCAAGTTCTTGAGAAGTACACCATAGATGTAACTGAACTTGCAAGAGAAGGAGAGTTAGACCCGGTAATTGGCCGAGATGAAAGAATCCGCAGGATCATGCAAGTACTCTCAAGAAGGAGAAAGAATAACCCCGTTTTAATCGGTGAACCGGGGGTTGGTAAAACTGCTATAGTAGAAGGCTTAGCTCAAAGGATTGTGAATGGAGATGTACCAGAAGCTTTAAAAGATAAAAAAGTGATAAAACTTGATATGGGTTCTCTGATTGCCGGGACAAAATATAGAGGAGAATTTGAAGACAGATTAAAATCAGTATTAAAAGAAATTAAAAAAGCTCAAGGTCAGATTATACTGTTTATAGATGAAATGCATACTATAGTAGGGGCTGGTGCATCAGAGGGTTCAATGGATGCATCTAACTTATTGAAACCAGCACTTGCTCGAGGTGAACTGCATTGTGTAGGAGCTACAACTTTAAATGAATATAAAAAGCACATAGAAAAGGATGCTGCTTTAGAAAGAAGATTTCAACCTGTAAAAATATCCGAGCCTACTGTTGAGGATACAGTTTCAATTCTGAGGGGGCTAAAAGAAAAATATGAAATACACCATGGAGTAAGGATTCAAGATAATGCATTAGTAGCTGCTGCTGAATTATCTGAGAGATATTTAACCGAAAGGTTTTTACCAGATAAAGCTATAGATTTAGTAGATGAGGCTGCTTCTAAGCTTCGAATAGATATAGATTCTATGCCACTTGAAATTGATGAACTAAATAGAAGAATCAGAAGACTTGAAACTGAAAAGGAGGCTCTAAAAAAAGAAGAAGATGAAGAATCCCAAGAGAGATTGGAAGAACTAGAGGAGAAGATTAATGATTTGAAAGAAAAAAGAGACCCTCTCTTGGCCCGTTGGGATAGGGAAAAAGAGTTAATTCAAAAAAGGCAGAGCCTAAATGAAGAGATTGAAAAAATCAAAGTTAAAGCAGAAAATGCAGAAAGAGAAGCTAATTATGAAGAAGCTGCCAGACTTAGATATGGAGAATTAAATGATCTCCAGAAAAAATTGGAAGCAACCAAAGAAAAGATAGAAAATCTTGAAAAAGATTTTAATGTCCTAAAAGAAGAAGTTACAGCTGAGGATATTGCTGAGATAGTTTCTTCCTGGACCGAGATACCTGTTCAGGAATTAATGGAAGATGAAAGAGAAAAGCTTGTTCATCTCGAAGAAGAACTTTCTAAAAGAGTTGTAGGACAGGATGAGGCAATAACAGCGGTAAGTAATGCAATAAGAAGATCTAGGACAGGCTTGCAAGATCTTGACCGCCCTTTAGGTTCCTTTATATTCATGGGTCCAACCGGTGTAGGCAAAACCGAACTGGCTAAAACATTAGCTGCTTACTTATTCGATGATGAAAAGAATTTAGTAAGGCTTGATATGTCTGAATATATGGAACGACATGCAGTTGCTAAGTTAATTGGTTCACCTCCAGGCTATGTAGGCTTTGAAGAGGGAGGGCAATTAACAGAAAGAATAAGACGACAGCCTTATTCAGTAATTTTACTTGATGAAATAGAAAAAGCACATCAAGATGTTTTCAACATATTACTACAGATCCTAGATGACGGAATATTAACAGATAGTCAAGGTAATGAAGTTAACTTCAAAAATACAGTTATTATAATGACTTCAAATATAGGATCTGATTATATCCAAGATCTTGATGATGAAGAAGAAATGAGGAGAAGAGTAACAGAAGCATTAAAAGGTAACTTCAGACCAGAATTTCTGAATAGAGTAGATGAAAAAATAATATTCCATGCCTTAAGTAAAGAGAACTTACTGGATATAGTCGAAATTAAACTTGGCGACTTAAGAGACAAGTTATCTGAACGCAATCTAGATATAGAAGTAACTAAAGAAGCTAAAGAAGAAATCATGGAGTTAGGATATGATCCAACATATGGAGCAAGGCCGATCAATAGAACAATTCAAAAATATTTAAAAGACCCATTAGCTATGAAAATGTTGGAAAATAAAATAAGAGAAGGATCGAAGGTATTGATAGACTATAATAAAGAAGATGATCAGTTTAAATTTAAAGCTCAATAATTCATCATTTGCCCCGTATTAAAGCGGGGTTTAATTTTTTTAAATAAAGGGATATTTCCAATTACATAGAAATGTTAAATTAAGAAAATTCTTATTAAGGAATTGATTATGATGTTTAAAAAAAGAAAAATTATTATAATTATTATAGGGATTATTTTATTAATAGTTTTTGGATCATTGATATACTTAAATCAAAGTTATTCTCCTCTAGAAGGGAATCATGAATATCTAGCAAAAGAAAATATATATGAAGATGACCAATATTATCATTTTAAATCTGAAGCAAATAATAAAACTGGTTTAATATTCTATCAGGGGGCTAAAGTGGAGGAAGAGTCATATGCTCCATTATGTAAAAGTTTAAATCAGGCTGATTTTCCCGTATTTTTAGTTAAAATGCCTTTTAATTTAGCAGTTTTCGATAAAAACAGAGCAACTCAAATTATAAAAGAAAATAATACGAAAGTTGATAATTGGTATATAATTGGGCATTCTTTGGGAGGAGCAATGGCTGCTAGCTATCTTGCTGAAAAAGATGTTGATTATTATACAGGAATTATCTTTTTGGCTTCCTATCCACCTGAGGATATTGATTTTAGCAATAAAAATATAAAAGTTCTATCTATATCAGCTACTGAGGATCAGATTATGAATAGAGAAAAGTTTACTGAAGCTAAAAATAATTTACCTGAAGAAACAAAATTTCATATGATAGAAGGAGGTAATCATGCTGGCTTTGGAAATTACGGTCCTCAACAAGGTGATGGCAAAAGGAATATTACTCGAGAAAAACAGTGGGAAATCACTAATGACTTGATCATCAATTTTATTAAGGAGAATGAATGAAGGGGGTATATAAATTGAATATCAAAAATATAGGTCTTACTATTTTGATAATCGCCGCTTCCTTATTAATTGGTAACGGTATTTATCATTTGTTTGTTGATTTATTAATAGATAACAGTTTAAATTTATTAATAAAAATAGGAGTATTGGGTATTATCCTAGGTATAATCATATTATTAGTTGGTTTAATTATAGAAAGAATGAAAGATAAGAGAAATGAAAATTTCTAATAATTGTTATATAAATAATATCGTTAAATATATCAAAAAAGGAGTATTTTAGATGGTTAAAAATGTAGTCTTTGATCTTGGTAATGTACTTCTTGATTTTAATCCAGATAAAATTATTGCAGACCATATAGAAGATGAGAAGCTTCAACAAAAAATTTCTAAGAACATTTTTGAAAGCCGGGAATGGTTATTACTTGATAAAGGTGAAATTTCTACTTCAAAAGCTACTGAAATTTTTATTAAAAGACAACCTAAAAATGAAAAGTTAATAAAAAAAATCATGAAGAACTGGAAATACTATCTTAAACCTATCAAATATAATATAAAAGTGTTGAAAAAACTTGCCAAAATGCCTTTAGATATATATTTACTCTCTAATTTTCATAAAGATGCCTTTGAAGAAGTTCATAAAAAGAATGATTTTTTTGAACATTTTGAGGGGATGATAATTTCTTATCAGGTAAAAGCTATAAAACCAGACCGAGAAATATATGAAAAATTGATAGAAAGTTTTGATATTTCAGTTAATAACATATTATTTATAGATGATAGTTTAGAGAATATCCAAGTAGCAGCGGAATTAGGATTTAAAACTATTCATTTTAATGATAATATAAAATTAGAAGATGAGATCACCAATTATATAGAAAACTATTAAAGGAGGGATCGAATGAGTAAAGTACTAATACCTTTAGCACAGGGGTTTGAAGAAATTGAAGCTATTACAAATATTGATGTATTGAGAAGGGCTGGCATAGAAGTTACTACCATTAGCTTGAATTCGCTTGATGTAAAAGGTGACCATGGGATTCCTGTAATTGCTGACCAGAGGATAGACCAGATTAATATTGATGAGTTTGATGCTATTGTTTTACCAGGGGGGATGCCCGGTGCAGTTAATTTAAGAGATAGTAAAAAGATTCTTGATTTTGTAAGAAAAATTGAGGATAAAGATGGTTTGGTTGGTGCTATCTGTGCTGCTCCTATAGTATTAGAAGCCGCAGGAATATTAGAAGGGAAAAAAGCTACTAGTTACCCCGGTTTTTCTGAAGAGATGCCCTCCTGTGAATATTTAGAAGAGAGAGTTGTGAAGGATGGTAATATTATTACTGCTCGAGGTCCTGGGGTTGCTTTAGGATTTGCATTAGAGGTAGTTGAATATTTAAATTCGGAAAGTGTTGCAAATAAATTAAAAGAAGATATGATAGCCGATAGTTAAGAAAGCTAAAGAATAATTTCATATAAATTAAAAATTCCCTCCCTAATAATTAAGGGGGGAATTTTTATATTGCTCTATAGGGTTTTCTACACTGTAGTTTGTTCTGGAGTACGCTCCCGCATGTTATACATTGCCCCTCTGAGTGTAGATATTAACCAGGTCAGCATAATAACAAAACTAATCGATTCAGCTATTGGAAATGATAACCATGTTGCTCTTAAACCAAATATTTGGCCTAAAATATACATTCCTGGAACTAAAAATATAGCCTGCCGTAAGACTGAAATTATAAAACTTGGTAATCCTCTACCTATAGCCTGGAAAGTGGCTATCCCTATAATATTCAAGACTAAGAAGAAGTAAGAAACACTAACTCTCCTTAAAGCAGGGACTCCAATTCTTAATAGCTTGGGATCACTGTTAAAAAGTCTTAATATAGCTTCTGGAAATAACTGAAAAACAGCAAAACCAATTATACCAAAAGAGAGAACAGTTAAATTACCCAAAAAGATTGTTTTTTTCATTCTTTCAGGATTATTATGACCGTAATTATATCCTACTATTGGTAAATATCCTTGTGTTAAACCAAAGACCATCATTAAGAAAAATGATTGCATTCTAAATATTATTCCCATTACTGCAATGGCTGTTGAGTTAAAAGCTCCTAATATTAGATTTATAAAAACCATGGCGGTACTAAAAAGGAGGCGGTTTACCATTGCGGGTAATCCGACCTGGTAAATTTCTTTTATGATTTGAAAATCATATTTAAAATTTTTAAGTTTAAGCGTGAGTTCATTTTTATCACTAAATAGAATAAAGATTATGAATATACCACCTACTATTCTTGAGAATACAGTTGCATAAGCAGCTCCCGCTACTCCCAATTGAGGGAAAAATCCGATACCAAAGATCAAAAATGGGTCGAGTATCATATTTAAAACTGCTCCAATTAGCATTGTCAACATAGGAATAAAGGTATTTCCTTCTCCCCGCAAAATGTAATTAAAGGTAGCCGGAATAAAAATTGCGATTGATCCAGTTAATATGATTCTTATATACCTTTGTCCAAGATCTATTAATATGGGATCATTTGTAAATAAATTGATTATATTTGAAGCGAAAAACATTCCAATAAATCCAACTACTATTCCATATATGATAGCAATAAAAAATACATGTTCGGCGACATTGTTAGCACGATGTTTGTTGCCTTTACCTAGTAATCTTGAAATTAAAGAACTAGTACCTACTCCTGTCCCCACTCCAATTGAAATTAAAAACATTTGTACAGGAAAAGAAACTGATAACGCAGAGAGTGCTTCTGTGCTCAGACGTCCTACATAAATACTGTCCACTATATTATATAAAGCCTGAATGAGCATTCCCACTATTGCGGGAGCAGATAGTTTGAACAGTAATTTTCCAATGGGTTCTTCTCCCATTCGGCTTGATTTTGTTTTTAATGCCATCTTATCCCTCCAATTAATCAAACTTGTTATCAGATAAATTATTATAAATCTTTTTTAATATTTTTAAAAACATTTCTATTTCTTCTTCTGTTAAATTATTTTTTATTTTTGCCTCCACTGTTTCCAGTAGTTCAATAAATTCTGGTTTTAAAGATTTCGCTTTTTCTGTTAAAAATATCATTTTCTTTCGTTTGTCTTTCGGATCAGGTTTTCTTTTAACTAAATTTTTAGCTTCAAGTTTTTTAATAATTCTTCCAACACCAGCTTTATTCAAATTGTATTCTTTGCATAATTTGTGTTGGTTTATTCCTTCATTTTTAAATATTTTAATAAGTATAAAGACCTGACCATGACTTATATTAAATTTTTCTTTAAAATTTTTATCGACCAGTGAAGTATGGGCTCTATGTGTAATACTTAAATATTTACCGATAGGGCTAGTATCCATATAATCCACCTCAATATTAGTTGATATATCAACTAAATTATAATATAAACAATATTGAATGTCAAAAGACAAAAAAGAGGGGTGGAAGATTAATAATAATGAATAATATATATAGAAAAAATCTTATTGTAAAAGGGATTTGTTGTGCAAATAATTTGTAAAGGGCTATTAGAAATGGTTTTAATAGGCTATGACCGGGAAAGAGAAATAAAGCTGCTGGAGTTTAGACTAATTTGATTGTAGTTACAACATCATGTCTTATTATGATCTTATCAATAAGAGGGGCTGGGAGTGATCTTGGTATAACAAATGTTGCTGATCCAGATCGGCTGGTAGCACAAGCAATAAATGGTATTGGTTTTTTAGATGTTGGTACAATAATTAAACAAGAAGATAAAATTGAAGGATTAACTACTGCAGCCAACCTTTGGGGTGTTGCAGGATTAGGTTTAGTGGTCGGCTATGGTTTGTATAGTATCTCCATTGCAGTAGCGCTGATAATTTTTTTAGGATTATTAGGGGGTTAAAATATTTTAAATCACAAATATTTATTATAAATACAAATCTTTCACTGGTTTGCTATTTTAATAAAAATATTTAACCTTCATAATTATTATACGATCTATTAGTTAATTAATTATTAATATCAATGTTTTAGGGTTATTTTTAAATATTTTGTTGAAAGCAATAAACAAATCAAACCAGGAAAGTTTATGAGATTTACGAAATTTTAAATATTATATATTTACCCTTGCTTATATTCTTAAGACTGTTATAATAAAGAAGATAAGGAAGGGGATGATTTATTTGAAAAGTACAGGTTTTATTTTGGAAATTGATGAAGAGGGTGGGGTTACACTTCCACGTGAAGTATTAGAAGAGGTAGGAATCGATAATAATGATTCTTTAAAAATGTTTTCTAAAGGGGATAATATTCATTTGGTAAAAGAAGAATAAATATTTTGATATATTAATCAATTCAAGAATAAATAGTTATAAAAAAGTCCCTTCTTTTATCTAAAAAAGAAGGGACAAATAATTTAACTTTTATCATTTTGTCTTTCTATACATTTTTAAGTAGTAGTTTTCTAACATTTTATGAGCTGAAAATTCTTGATAGGTACTTTCAATACTATTATTCATCATTTCTTCCCATTGTTCTTTATGATCATAATATGTGGGAAGTACTTCATTAAATAAAACTCTATATAAAGATTCTAAGTCATGCTTATCCTGATTTTCACCCATATAACCATCACCAAACTGCCAGCCGTTCATTCCATGTTGACAGGCTTCTGGCCACCAGCCATCAAGAATACTGAGGTTTAACACTCCGTTCATAGCTGCTTTCATTCCTGACGTACCGCTCGCTTCTTTTGGTCTACGGGGATTATTGAGCCAGACATCAACACCACGGGTCATCATCTTCGCAATTTCCATGTTATAATCCTCCAAGAAGATAACACTGTTAGGATATTTTTTAGTCATTTTTATTATTTTGGCTATCAGATCTTTCCCCTTATCATCTAAAGGGTGAGCCTTACCAGAAAAGATCAACTGAATCTTACCTTCTTCAAGATATGGGTCTATTATATCCATTTTTTGAAAAATTAAATTTGCTCTTTTATAAGGGGCTGCTCTTCTAGCAAACCCAATTAATAGTTTGTTTTTATCTAACTTTACATTGGCTTTATCTTTAACATAATTTATTAGTTCTGATTTTAGTTGTTGATGAATGGGGAATAATTCATTTCCATCTTCAAAAGCTGAAAAAATTCTAGAATCAACCCATGATTTACGATGCACACCATTTGTGATTGCTTTAATAGGTGATTTGTTTTCAACGTCTTTCCACATATTCCGGGCTGTAACTCCATGTAGTTGAGCTACCCCATTAGAAATTTTGGCTAACCTTAATCCCGCAACTGTATTGCTAAAAGGTTCATTACCAATCTTTTTCATCTGCTCCTCATTAAGTCCATTATAAGCCCCCATTTTTTTCAAAGTAGAATGTTTGTGGATTTCATTACCTTTTTTAACAGGAGTATGGGTGGTAAAGACTGTCTTATTGCGAACAGCTTTAAAAGCCTGTTCAAATTCGAGTCCGTTTTCCATTTTTTCTTTTATCATTTCTGTGCCTGCGAAAACAGCATGCCCTTCATTATAGTGATAAACATCTATATCTAAATCAAGTTTTCGTATAGCTCTAATACCACCTATCCCCAGCGCGATTTCTTGAGCAATTCGTTCTTCTTCTCCCCAGGCATATAATCTTTTAGTTATCCAATCATATTTACCGTTTTTTTCTAGATTTGCGTCTAATAGGTAAAGAGGGTTCATATAATCTGTCTCAAGTTTCCAAACTTTTAAATATATATCTTTATTTTGGATTTGTACTTTTACAGTAATACCAGTGTCATCAAGGTGGTTATAGATATAATCATTATTTGGATATTTATCATAGGGGCGACCATTTTCATCGATTAACTGTTTTGTATAACCTTCCAACCATAGCATCCCAATACCCATAATAGGATAATCATATTCATAGGCTGCTTTTAATATATCACCTGCTAGAATTCCTAATCCTCCGGCATATATTCTAAAATTATTATTGATCCCATATTCCATACAGAAATATGCAACCTTCTTCCTTTTTTCTTTGGCTATCAAAATTAATCACTCTCCTAAACTAAATTTAATTCCTACCTTTCCAAAGCCTTAAAAACATATCAAGTAATCTTGAATCATTTTTTGAATCTGGTTCTGAGAAATAAGCAGGTATATCTAATTTTTCTTCCTGCGGTTCTTTTTTAGAAATTTTTTCCATGAAGTCAAGATAGCTCTGTGCAGTCTGTTCCCAGGTATATTTTTCTAAAACTCTTTTTTTACCTTTTTTGTGAAAGAGCTTCCATTTATCTTCATCAGATAAAATGTCTAATAAACCAGCGGCAATTTCTTCTGGTTCCTCTGGATTTACCAACACACCGTATTCACCATTTTTCATAATTTCTACAGGACCTCCATTTTCTGTTACTACAGCCGGCAAGCCTGAAACCATAGCTTCTACTGGAGCTAGTCCGAAAGGTTCATAAAATGAAGTTAGGGCAAAAATAGATTTTTTACTTGCAAAATATGAGTAGGTTTCAGCTAATTGCTTTTGGCTTTCAAGTGAAAACATAGTTACTTTATCTGAGCATTTATTATTATAAAGAATTTTCATTATTTGGTCAAGAATCTTTTTTTCTTCCTTATCAGCATTAGAATAATCTTCAAAAGGGTTTTCTATTCCTCTTAAAGTAATTGCAAGGTTAGCTTTGTTTTGTAATTCTTCAGTTTCTGCAAAGGCTTTAACGAGAGCGATGTGATTTTTCTTCTGATCTAGACGGCTCGATGAAATAATTAGAGGAAGATCTGTGCTTTCTTCTTTTATATCTCTACTGATATAGTTTTCCAGTTTTTGTTTCATTTCAACACTATATTTACTATTAAAAATATCTGTATTAACTCCTGGAGAAATCACTTTGAATTTTTCATCATTTTCAGGATTTACAGCATCGCGATATAAAGAATGAGTATATTGCTCATTTCTTTCCTGAGATGTGCTAACAGCGATACCATCTGCATGGTTCATGGCAAGTCTTTCTGCAATAATCCTTCTATGAAAATTAAATTCAGTATTATATTCTGTAAAGTTCACCTTATTAAGCTCTAATTTATCCATCTTTTGTGCGCCAAGGGAATGACCTGTGAAGGTAAATGGAATTCCTTTTTTATTTTTTAATAGAACTCCACTTAGCCCCCCATCTCCATAATGAGTTGTTACAAAATCTGGAAAAGAGCTTTCGTCTTTATAAAAATCAATAATACCAGCTACGTAATCTTTAATATATGGCCAAAGTTCTTCTTTCCTTAAAAATTCATCTCCTCCAAAGGGTATTCTTATAATTCTAACTTTATCACTTTCAGGATAATGTTCCATAGATTGAGAAAATTCCGGCCAATCATCATCTTTTATTTGTCTGGTAATTATATCTACATCAATACCAAGTTTAGCTAAAGCTAGCGAAACTTCTTTGACATAAACTAACTGTCCACCAAAATCGGGGTGTTCAGTCCAGTAACTGTCATTTGGATCAAAATTGCCCTGTGGATTTAAAAACGCTATATGCTCTATATCATTACTCTTCATTGTAAAGCCTCCTGTTCTTTAATATATTTAATAAGATATTTTTTATCAGGAACGGGTGATAACGCACCAACTCCTCTAATTTTAAACGCCGCTGAAGCATTACCTAACTTCACAGCATCCTTAACCTTCATACCGGTAAGAATACCATTGATAAAACCAGCCCAGAAAGAATCACCTGCACCAGTAACATCTACAACTTTTTTAGAATAAACTTTTAATCTGAATTTTTCTTTGCCATCCGATACTAAAACACCGTTCTCACCCATAGTTAATATAACAATGTTTGCTCCTACTTGCAAATATTTTTCGATATAATTTTCTGGAGTATCTGGACCAAATAAATATTCTGCATCATCTAATGAGGGTTTGATAAATTCTGCTGTGGAAATAATTTTTTTAACAATTTTTTCTCCATTATCTTTTTCAGGCCATAGAATAGGGCGGTAACAAGGATCAAAAGCTAACAATTTTTCCTCGTCATTTTTAATCATTTCAAGAACTTTTAAAGCAGTTTCTCGAGAAGTTTTTTGTGAGAGGATATAAGTTGTTAAATATATTATTTTAGTGTTTTCTACTATTCTTTTTACTTGATTATCAAATTTTATATATTGGTCAGCATCACGGTATGCCAACCAAGAAGGTGTGCCACTTGTTTTATTTACAAAGACTAAAGGGGTCCTTCTTTTTTTGTCTATTTGGATACTTTCCGTATTTATATTTTCTCTGTGCAACACATTCAAAAGGAAATCACCGAAAAAATCATCTCCGATTCTGGATAAGATTCTTATCTCAGCCCCCAGCCTTTTTGCATTCACTGCTACATTACCAGCTGATCCACCAAAATATCTGGAAAATTGTTCAGCTTCTGATAAGATTACTTCTTCCATGTTAGTGATTAAATCAACGAGCAGTTCTCCGAAACTAATTAGATCAATATCACTACTATTTGAAAATCTATATTTTGAATCAAGACATGACATTTTTTTCACCTCTTTAACCTTATTAATTGGTAATTCTATAAAAAAAATTAATTACCTGCTTGAAGGGGTTAGTATAGTTTTATTGAAGTATAATATATGAGTAAATAGGTAACTGAAATGGGTGTTAAGAAATGAATCTTAGCCAAAAAGAAATTAAACATGCCTATTGGACAGGTTTAGTTCATGATATTGGGAAATTGATTATACCAAGAATTACTTTAAATAAAAAAGAAAATTTTTCAGAGAAAGACTATGATTTAATAAAAAAGCATCCACGCTGGGCTTATGAATCCCTTTCAGAATCCAAAAGATTAAATGAAATAGCCAAATACGTTTTATACCACCATGAAAGGTGGGATGGTAATGGTTATCCGGCCGGCTTAAAAGAAGAAGAAATTCCCTTAATCTCAAGGATAATTACTGTAGCGGATGCTTATTCAGCAATGACTTCAGACCGAGCTTATCGTGATGCTTTGCCAAGAGAAGAAGCAATTAGTGAATTGAAAAAGAATGCTGGTGAACAGTTTGATCCTAAAATTATAGATATATTTATTGAATTTATTAAAGAAATGAATAAAGCGGTATAAAAAAAATTAATTTTATAAGGAGAAATAATATAATGGATATTATTGAATTACAGGAAGGTGTTTATAGACCTGAATTTATATATAGTAGTGAGGACTTAGGTGTTAATTATTCAAAAAGGGAAACCATGGTAAAGTTATGGGCACCTACAGCTAAAAATGTTAAATTAGAAATTTATAATCACTATAAAAATGAGGAGCCATTTGAAGTTTTTGAGTTGATTGAAGGTATAAGTGGGAGCTGGAAGATAAAATTAAAAGGTGATTATGCAGGTAAGTATTATCTATTTGCCGTTGATTTCGGAAATAGAATCGAAAAAACGATAGACCCTTATGCAAAAGGATTGGCTCCCAATAGTCAGATGGGTTTAATTGTTAACCTGGATAAAACTAACCCTAAAGATTGGGAAAGTGATAAATGTAAATCTCTTGATAGTTCAGTGGATGCAGTTATATATGAGGTTCATGTAAGAGATTTTTCTACGTCTCCATATTCTGGTATTAAAAACAGAGGAGATTATTTGGCTTTTACAGAACAGGGGACTGTAAACAACCAGGGCTTGAGTACCGGGTTAGATCATCTTAAGGAATTAGGTGTAACTCATGTTCACCTCCTCCCGGTATTTGATTATGCTACAGTAGATGAAGAAAACCGTTATGAGTATAATTGGGGTTATGACCCTCATTTCTATAATGTACCTGAAGGTTCTTATGCAAATAAACCGGAAGGGTATCAGCGAATTAAAGAATTTAAAAAAATGATTAAGAGTTTGCATGATAACGGAATTGGAGTAATAATGGATGTAGTATACAATCATACTTATTATACAAAGGAATCAGCCTTTCAAAAAACAGCACCCGGTTATTTTTATCGGTTAATCAATGATTGCTATTTGACTAATGGCTCAGGTTGTGGTAATGAAATTGCAACTGAAAGACCGATGGTAAGGAAATTTATCATAGATTCATTGAAATACTGGGTTAAAGAATATCATATAGATGGTTTTAGATTTGATTTAATGGGCTTAATGGATAAAGAAACGATGTATACTATTGAAAATGTATTACATGATATGAACTCTGATATTTTGTTATATGGAGAACCTTGGGCTGCTGAACCCCCCCATTTAGAGGACCATCAAAAGATTGGGAAGGGAGATCAAAGAGATCATAACATAGCTTTTTTCAATGATAATTTCCGTGATGCATTGAAAGGAAACACAGATGGATTTACAAAAGGGTATGTTAATGGTAAATATGAAACCTATAGTGATATTAAAAGAGGTATTGTGGGTAGTATTGACTATAGTTTTGAATTAAAGGACTTTGCCTCCAAACCGGAAGAGACAATTAATTATGTGAGTGCTCATGATAATCTAACTCTTTGGGATAAAATTAATAAATCGGTAAGTAAGGCTCCTGAAGATGATAGAATTAAAATGGACCGACTTGCCCAGGCAATTGTTTTTACTTCACAAGGGGTTCCCTTTATTCAAGGTGGAGAAGAGTTTTTAAGAACTAAATATGGTAATCACAACAGTTATAATGCAGGGGATCATATCAATCAAATTAAGTGGGAAAGAAAAACGTATTATTATGATACTTTTCTTTATTATAAAGGGTTGATAAAATTACGGAAAGAACACCCTGCATTTAGGATGAAAGATCCTGAAATGATAAGAAGGAAGTTACATTTTATTGAAAGTGAAGATGCAGCAATCGGATTTATTTTGAAAGAGCATGCAAATGGTGATGAGTGGAAAGATATTTATGTATTATACAATCCCCAGCATCATTGGAGTAGATTCTGGCTTGGTAAAGAAAGAAAGTTTAATATAGTAGTAAATGCAAACTATGCAGGAACAGAATCCCTGCATAGTTTTGAATCAGATAATATAAAAGTGCCACCACTTTCAGCAATGGTGCTCTACATTAGGTAAAAATAAATCATATATTTTTTAGATATATAGCTGCTAGGGGAGGAGCGGTAAATTCTATGGTATAGGGAAAGCCGTTGTACTCCTCTTTTTTACTTTGTATTTTATTATGATTTGTAATCCCGGAGCCCCCATATTTTTCATTATCACTGTTAAACACTTCTTTATATTGACCAGGAAAAGGTACTCCGATTTTATAGTTTTCTCTAGGAACAGGAGTGAAATTACAGACTACTATTCTTAAGTCATCTTTTGTTTTCCCAGAGCGAGTAAAACTGAGCATACTATTTTTGTTATCATCAGCTTCAATCCATTGAAAGCCTTCATGTTTATAATCTTTAAACCAGAAAGCGTTATTGTTTTTATAAAACCCATTTAGTTCTTTTACATATTTTTTAAGTTCCTGATGTTTTAAATAATTGAGGAGCAGCCAGTCTAATTCCTGTTTGTAGTTCCATTCTATAAATTGACCGAATTCTCCCCCCATAAAAAGGAGGTTTTTGCCGGGATGGGCGTGCATATAGGCGAAAAGCAATCTTAAGTTAGCAAATTTCTGCCAATAGTCTCCCGCCATTTTGTCTAATAATGATTTTTTGCCGTGAACTACTTCATCATGTGAAAGTGGTAGGATATAATTTTCTGAATAGGTATACATCATTGAAAATGTCAGCAAATTATGCCTTCCTTTTCTCATTATAGGATCTTCTTCCATATATTTTAATATGTCATTCATCCACCCCATATTCCATTTGAAATTAAATCCGAGTCCGCCTTCATCGATAGGGGCTGTGACCTTAGGCCAGGACGTAGATTCTTCAGCTACCATCAAGGTCCCCGGGAATTCTTTGAAGACTACCTGGTTTAACCTTTTTATAAAATCGACAGCTTGTAGATTTTCATTACCACCATATTTATTAGGAGTCCACTGGTCTTCTTCTTTATTATAGTCAAGATATAGCATATTACTTACTGCATCGACTCTGATTCCATCAATATGGTAGATATCTAGAAAAAAACGGGCACTGGAAATTAAAAAACTCCAAACTTCTGGTTGAGTGTAATCAAAATTGAGTGTATCCCATTGAATATTTTCAGCTCTTTTAGAGTCTGAGCTTTCATAAAGTGGGGTCCCATCGAATAGCCTTAATCCATGTTTATCTTTACAGAAATGGCTGGGGACCCAATCCATTAATACACCTATTCCATAATGATGAGCCTTATCGACAAAGTACATAAAATCTTCCGGGCTACCATATCTGCTGGTTAGTGAAAAATATCCAGTAGTTTGATAGCCCCATGATCCACCGAATGGAAATTCTGTAAGGGGCATTAATTCAAGATGGGTAAACCCCATTTCTTTAACATAAGGTATTAATTCATCAGCCAGACGGCGGTAATTATATGATTCACCTTCTTGATCAGTTTTCCAGGAACCGGCATGAACTTCATAAATATTGATGGGTTCTATATGGGGTTTCTTATTTTCCCTCTTTTCCATCCACAGTTTATCGTCCCAATCATGTTTATCTAAGGTAGTTACAACCGAAGCAGTCCTGGGACTTTCTTCAGAAGAGAAGGCAACAGGATCGGATTTCAGAAAAGTATCCCCGTGGGGGCCAGTAATAGAATATTTGTAAATAGCCCCTTCTTTTACTCCTGGTATAAATGTAGTCCAAATTCCACTTTCCCCAATATCTTCCATAGTATTTGCAAATCTATTCCAGTTGTTAAATTCTCCTACTACTGAAACTTTACGTGCTGAAGGAGCCCATACAGAAAATCTGACGCCTTGTTTATTGTTTTCATTTTCAAGGTGAGCACCGAGAAATTGATATATTTGATAGTGTTCTCCTTTATTAAAAAGATACCTATCATAATCACTGATAAATAAGTTAGACATTAAGTATTCCCCCAAAGATGTGCTTTTTTATATATTTCAAGAAGGACAATTAATATCCTTTTAATAATTATTATAATAGGGTTAAAATACTATTTGAGAGTACTTGTTTTTAATTTTTTGACACTTATGTGAAAGTTTATTAAAATTAATGTATAATAAGAAATACAGAAGTATAGAGGAGGAATTAGTCCATGTCAAAAAAATTAAAAATTCTATTCGTTTCTCCTGAAATATCACCCTTCATGAAAACTGGTGGATTGGCTGATGTAGCAGGAGCCTTACCAAGCGAACTCAAAAAGAAAGGCCATGATGTAAGAGTGGTTATGCCTGAATATAAAAAAATCCCGTATCGTTTTGTTGAGAACTTGGAACATGTTACTGATTTTAAGATGAAGATGGTCTGGAGAGAGAAGTATGTAGGGGTTAATAAACTTGATTATAAAGGGGTTCCTACTTACTTTATAGATAATAAGTACTATTTCTTCAGAGAATCCTTATATGAAAACGGTGATAAAGAAGAACAATATGCCTTCTTTTCAAGGGCCGTTTTAGAGATGATAAATAAAATAGACTTTCAACCTGATATAATACACTGCAATGACTGGCAGACTGGTCCTCTAAGTTTGATGTTGAAAGATAATTATCAGGTCTATGATTTTTACAGAGATATAAAAACAGTGTTTTCAATTCATAATCTTGCCTATCAGGGCAAATTTGATCCTCAGATAGTGGGCGATGTTTTAGGAGTATCAAATTATCATTTGTCTTCTGGAAATATAAGACATGGCAATCTGGTTAATTATATGAAAGCTGGAATTATGTATTCAGATATAATTAATACAGTAAGTAAAACATATGCTGAAGAAATAAAAACCGAATATTATGGAGAAGGCCTGGATTATATATTAAGGATGAGAGATGATGACTTATATGGAATATTAAATGGTATAGACTATGATGAATTCAATCCAGAAAAGGATGAACGGATTTATCATAATTTTGGTAAAGAAAATATTGAAGCTAAATATGAAAACAAATTAAATTTACAAAAGGAACTAGGCCTTGAACAAAACAAAGATATTCCAGTAATATCTATTATTTCGCGTCTTGTAGAGCAAAAGGGTATCGACCTTTTCCCAGCAGTTGTTGAAGAGATGATGGAACAAGATTTACATTTCGTAGTTTTAGGAACCGGTGAAAACAAGTACGAAGATTTTTTCAGGTATGTAAGTTCACGGTATCCGGATAAAATAAGTGTTAATATAACATATGATTCCGAACTAGCACAGAAAATCTATGCAGGCAGTGATATGTTTCTAATGCCTTCTAGATTTGAACCCTGTGGTTTAGGCCAATTAATAAGTATGCGTTATGGTACAGTACCTATTGTAAAAGAAACTGGGGGGTTAAAAGATACTGTCCTTCCCTATAATGAATACGAGGATACTGGGTATGGTTTTTCATTCGGCGACTATAATGCACATGATATGCTTCATACCATAAAAAGAGCCCTTTCTTTTTACCATCAAAAAGAAGTCTGGTCTAAACTGGTAAAGAGAGTGATGGAACAGGATTTCAGTTGGAATAAAGCAGCTAAAAAGTATGAAGAACTTTATAATAAGATTGTAATAGATAGAAAAGACAAAAAATCAATCAAAACTAAAAAAAGCAAAAAAACTAGTACTATAAAACCAAATAAAATAAACATCAATGAGGCCGATTTAAGAAAACTAACCCAAATTAAGGGAATCGGAAAGTCTTATGGAGAAAGAATAATTAAATACAGAAATAATAAAGGGAAATTTAGCACTAAAACAGAACTAAAAAATATAAAAGGAATTGGGAAAGTAAAATTTGAAAAGATTAAAAACAAAATAACCATATAAAAGAGGTGAATCTTTATGCCAGATCTCTGGACCCATATAATTGGTGGAGATATGGTGTTAAATGAACTAGATGACCGGGGGCTTAGTAGTGTAATTTTAGAGTATAGGAACCACTATAACTTGGGCACACAAGGCCCCGATTTCTTTTTTTATAATAATTTTTGGCCCTGGACAAAGGAAAAAAGAGGACCTTCAATTGGTGCACTAATTCACACTAAAAGGCAGACAGAATTCGTTCTTGAAGTTTTCGAAATACTAAGAGAAAAGGAGGGTTCAGTTCAGTATCCCAAAGCACTTTCATATTTTATAGGATTTATAACCCATTTAATATTGGATAAAAAAATTCACGAGATAATTGATGAAAAAACTAATAATAACAAGGAACATAAAAGATTTGAAATTGAACTTGATTGTATATTAGTAGATAACTACTATAATGAAAAGTGCTACAAATTAAAACCTGATTCTTATCTAAAAATTGGTAATGAACTTGATGAACTCATCAAAGACATATATTATCTCAATATAACTAAATTATATGAAGAAAAAATAAATTTTGAAGTGATCAATAATTCATATCAAGATATGCTTAGAGCTCAAAATATTTTATATAGTCCATTTAAAATTAAAGCATATATATTAAGCTTTCTTAATAACTTTCTTTCCATTGATTTAAATCAATACCTATATGCAAAAGTAAATAGCTATTATCTTATAACGCAAAAAGATCTCGATAGGATAGAAAAATTACTTCCTGAGTTTGTTTCTATAAGTAAAGATTTAATTGGTGTGTTAAGTCTCTATCTTAAAGGTAAAAATGAGAGAAAAGATGTTAAGAAAAGATTAGAAGACCACTTTGGTGAAGGCTTTTTTGAAGGGGGATAAAAAATGAAAAGAAATCTATTTGTATTATTTATATTTTTGTTAGTTACTCTATTTGTTTTATCGGTTGGTAATGTAGGTGTACGAGCGGAGAAGTTAAATGTTGCTTTAAGCGGTAAAGCCCAGACCTTAGACCCCGCTTTTTTACAGAGGTCAATTTCAGAATGGCCAATCATGAATAGTATTTTTTCTGGATTAGTTAAATATAAACCAGGAACATATGATGTGGTCCCTGATTTGGCTAAAGAATGGGAGTTTTCTGAAGACAATACAAAGATAACATTTTATCTAAAAGAAGGGGTTCAGTTTCAAAAAGGTTATGGAGAAGTAACAGCAGAAGATGTAGAGTTTAGTTTCGAGCGAATTATTGACCCTGATAATAATTCTCCGGAAGAGAATTCGTTTTCTAAATTAGAAGACGTGAAGGTAATAGATGATTATACTGTACAACTAAATCTAAACGAACCAATGGCTAGGTTATTTACTTCCACTTTACCATATAATGCAGGTTTGATTGTTTCTAAAAAAGCAGTTCAGGAAATGGGAAAAGATAAGTTTGCAAGTAATCCGGTCGGGAGCGGTCCTTATCAATTCGAAGAGTGGATGGTAAGTAATAATATATTAGTTTCAAAATTTGATGATTATTTTGGCCAAAAAGCCTACATGGAAGAAGTAGAATTTATGCCGATGACTGAACAAATGTCTCAAGAGATGGCTTTAAGATCAGGAGAGATAGATTTTGGAGAAGTAAGTCTAGAAAACTATGATGATATAAAAAACAATGAAGACCTAAAAACCGAAACAGCCCCAGATTTAGCTTTTCAATTCATAGCTTTTAATGTTCAAAATTCACCAATGGATAATCCTGAACTTAGAGAAGCTTTAAGATATATTATAGATCCAGAAGAAATTCTAATCGGAGTATTTGCTGACCAGGCAGATCTTGCTTATTCCTGGTTATTACCAGATATGTTAGGATATAAGGAAATGGCCCATAAGAATATGGATGAAGTTGGTAGGGAGAAGGTATTAGATCTTTTAGAAGAAGCCGGTTATCCAAATGGGAAAGATCTTACCTTAAGATATGTAACGGACGCCAATGATGAAAGGAAAACAATAGCAACTTTAATTCAAGCTCAATTGGCCGAATTTAATATAACTCTGGAAATTGAAGCAATGGAAATCGGTCCTAAAATTGATACCTGGCAAGAAGGAGATTATCACATAACCTATTCTAGATTCGGTAATACTGTAGACCCCGGTTATTGTAGCCAGTGGTTTTTAAGCAGTCAAATTGGTAAATGGAACCTCCTGCACTGGTCAAATGAAGAATTTGATAACCTGTGGGAAGAGGCTGAAGTTACAATGGATGAAGAAGAAAGAGCCAAGTTGTATCATAGAATGCAAGAGATTGTTAATGAATCTAATGTAGCAATTTGGGTTACACATGGTGTAAAAACTCCAACCTGGAATAAAGATTTAGAAGTAACTTTAACACCTGATGGAGGTATTCTACCCTGGTTAGTACAAAAAGCAGATAACTAAGGAGTTTTAAGATGTTAATTTATACTGTAAAAAGGTTAATATTATTAATTCCAACTTTAATAGCTGTTCTCCTACTGCTTTTTAGTTTAAGTTATCTACTCCCGGGAGAACCTGCTGAAATTATTCTAGGGCCGAGAGCTACTCCTCAGATGGCTGAAGATTTAAATCGGGAATTAGGTTTGGATAAACCTTGGTATATAAGCTTTTATCTCTATTTAAGGCAGATAATATCAGGTGATTTGGGGACTTCAATTTTCAGGGAAGTCCCCGTCTTACACGCTGTAATGGGTGTATTACCCTATACCCTACTTCTTACATTTTCTGGGATGGGTTTGGCAGTGATAGTAGGAATCACGATTGGTTTAACGGCAGCAAACTATGAAAATACGATCTGGGATGGTATATTAGGAGTTTTTTCATTTATTTGTGCTTCTACCCCCACATATGTAGCTGCTGTTTTAATACTTTTGTTTTTTTCAATAAAATTCAATATTTTACCAGTAATGGGGGCTGGTGAAGGAGGTATTTTAAGTTCTCTCCATCATCTAATTGGCCCAGCTATTGCTTTGTCAGTAGGTTGGACAGGATATATTGCTAGATTGACTAGAAGTTCTATGCTGGAAACAATTAATGAAGATTATATAACTACTTCTCGTTCTTTTGGTCTACCAAAGTCCTTTATTTATTATAGATATGCACTTAAAAAAGCGATAAAGCCTATAGTCGCAGTGGTTGGTTTAGGTATAGGTAGGTTATTAGGAGGAGCCTTATTCGTAGAAGTAATTTTTACGAGGCCAGGCCTTGGGAGATTAACGGTGGATGCAATATTTGAAAGAGATCTGCCTATGGTAAGAGGTGGAGTTTTAGTTGCTGCCTTTTTATTTGTGATAGCAAATTTAATAGCGGATCTTTCTTATGCATATTTAGATCCAAGAATAAGGAATAAGTAGGAGATAAAACAATGAATAAATACACTTATATAAAACAAAAATTTAGTTGGGTATTTGAAAGGATGAGAGGTGATTATAGATTCTATTTAGCGGGATTTATAATTTCTCTTTTCTTTTTGATGGCAATTTTTGGACCTTTTATTTCACCTCGTGATCCCTATAAAACAGATGTTAGAAACAGATTAGAAGCACCTTCTCTTGAACACCCGGCTGGTACTGACAGTATAGGTCGAGATACCTTGAGTAGGTTAATTTATGCAGCCCGCCCTGCTTTTTATGTTGCTTTCGGAGGATTATTTATTTCTATTATAATAGGGATGATACTGGGCTCCATTGCTGCCTATTCGGGCGGTATCCTTGATAATATTATTATATTCATCTTTGATGTAATTAGGGCCTTCCCGCCTATTATATTAATACTAGTTTTAGTTGCAATTGTCGGTCCTTCTTTACAGAGTTTGATTATAATTCTTGGGATAACAATCATGCCCCGATATGGAAGAGTAGTTCGGGCGGAAACGTTATCAGTTAAAGAAGAAGAATATGTAGCTGTAGCCAAAAGTATGGGGGCTTCAAGTTATAAAATAATTTCTTTTCACATCATTCCAAATATCTTTGCTTCAGTGCTCGTATTAGCAGGTATGGATGTTGCGTCCATGATAATGTGGGAGGCAGGATTGTCATTTTTAGGTTTAGGTGTTCAGCCTCCAAAAACTAGTTGGGGTGTAATGCTGCAGGAGGGTTATCAATATATTGAAAAAGCACCGATGATCTTGATTGCTCCCGCCGTAGCTATTATATTAACAATGATGGGCTTTTCTTTACTTGCAGAAAGTTTAAGAAATGCTCTTAACCCTAAGTCAGAAAAGGAGGAGGGCTAGTTTGGATAATATTTTAGAAATAAATAAGCTAAAGATAATATATAGGAAACGAAAAAAAGATTTTTTGGCCCTTGATTGTGTGAACCTGGAAGTACAAAAAGGTGAAGTACTTGGAATTGTAGGAGAAAGTGGAAGTGGTAAATCAACTCTTGGACTTTCTATTATGAGATTGCTACCTCCCCAAGCTATGATTCAAAATGGTGATATATATTTTAAAGGGCAAAATATTTGTAAAATAAAGGAAACTCAATTCAATAAGAAGTTTCGCGGTAAAGAAATAACATATATTCCCCAAAACCCTCAGAATTCCCTTAACCCTGTCTTCACAGTAGGAAGACAGTTAAAAGATATTATTCGTTATAGGGCTAAAGATAATTTGAAAAATAATAGTATTGATGAAAAAGCAGTTCAAATAATGAGTGAGATGGGTATTGCGGATGCCGAAAAAAGATTGGATGAATATCCTCATCAATTCAGTGGGGGAATGAAACAAAGGGTATTATTATCTATGGCATTTGTTACTAATCCTGCTCTTTTAATTGCAGATGAACCTACGACTGCTCTGGATGTAACGGTGGAAGCGCAAATTTTAGGTTTATTAGCAGAACTAATAAAAGAGTATCAGTCTTCAATTATCTATATCACACATGATTTGGGGGTCGTTTCAGAGATTGCAGATAGAGTTGCCGTTTTTTATGCTGGAAGGGTTATAGAAATTAATAACAGGTATAACATATTTAACAATCCCAAGCACCCCTATACAGAAGCCTTAATCGAATGTCTGCCTGGCGATAAAACAGAGAAAGAACTAACTGTAATTCCCGGTGAAATACCGGATCTTTCAGAATTACCTTCTGGTTGTAATTTCCACCCCCGATGCAGCTATCAAGAAGAAAAATGCAAAAACAAAATTCCGGATTTATTTCAAATAAATGAAAATGGTAAATCAGCTTGCTTTTATCATGAGGAAGTAGGTAGATAATAATGAATATTATAGAAGTTAGAGATTTACAAAGGTATTTTTATAAAAAATCAGGTATTTTACATAAAATATTTGGATTAGGTCCTCAGATAATACAGGCCGTTGACCAGGTTTCTTTTAATATTGAGAGAGGTAATACGATGGCATTGGTGGGAGAATCGGGGTGTGGTAAGACCACTGTAGCCCGCCTTATATTAAATTTAATTGAATTAGATGAGGGGAAAATATATTTCAAGGGTAAAGCTCTTGACGAGATGAGGGAGGAAGAGTATACCGATTATCGTGAAAATGCTGCTTTTATAGCACAAGATTTCCGTTCTTCCCTTAATCCAAGGAAACTAGTTGGTGAGATATTAACGGAGCCATTCCGTATCCATCCTGACGTTCTAAAAAAAGATAATGAAAAAGAACGGATAAAAAATATTGTTAACCTTGTTGGTTTAAATGAAAAGAGCTTATTAAAATTCCCTCATGAATTTTCGGGAGGTCAGGCTAGAAGGATAGGTGTAGCCCGGGCTTTGATGTTAAATCCAGAATTTATTGTCTGTGACGAACCCACTTCGGGATTGGATTTATCGATTAGTGCCTCCATTATTAATCTTATGAAAAAATTAAGAGAAGAATTTGATTTAACATATTTATGGATTTCTCATAATTTAAACGTAGTACGTTATATTAGCGATTATGTGGGTGTTATGTATTTAGGTAGAATCATAGAGATTGGTAAATCTAAATCCCTATTTAATAATCCGAGCCACCCTTATTCAGAGGCTTTAATTGAATCAGTACCTTCTTTTTCCCAGAAAAATAAAAAAATTCAGCGGAAAACTTTAGAGGGAGAGGTTCCAAGTCCAATCGATCCCCCTTCAGGGTGTTCATTCCATCCTCGGTGTAAATATAGCCAGCAAAAATGTAAAGAGATAACTCCGATTTTAGAAAACAAATATGGAGAAAGAGAAGCAGCTTGCCATTTTCCACTATAACCATTTAATTAATTATGGAAATGTGGTATAAATATATAATCAAATTTGAATTATAAATTGGAGTAAGTAGTTAAGATGAGGAGAAGTATATTTGTTCTATTTTTATTAGTTTTGAATGTTATGTTATTGGCCCAGGACAATGTATTTAAAATTTGAGACTAATGTCTATCCTGGTAAATAGAGTCTTCGAAGTAATTGGAAAGTTGAATAAAGAAGGGATTACAGTTTTATTGGTGGAACAAAATGCAATGAAAGCTCTAAACTATGCAGAAAGAGGATACCTTTTAGAAGTAGGTAATATTGTTAAAAGTGGTAGTAGTAATAGTCTATAAGATGATGAAATGATCAAAAAAGCTTATTTGGGGGGATAAGAATGTGTGGTAGATATTTTCTAAACATTGCACTAGATGAATTAGAAAATAGATACGGTATTTCGTCTATACCTAAGGAATTAAAGGATTATCAAGGAGAGATATTTCCTTCAAATCAGGCCCCTATAATATATAACAAAAAGGATAACAAAAAAATAGGCTTGATGAATTGGGGATTTAAACCTTCTTATTCCAATAATCTAGTCATAAATGCTAGAAGTGAAACTGTTCATAAAAAAGAATTATTTAAAGAATCATTCCATAGAAGAAGATGTATAATACCTGCAAATGGTTTCTATGAGTGGGAAGATAAAGATGGAACTAAGGTAAAGCATTTTATTAAGCTAAAAAACGATAGTATTATATCACTAGCCGGTGTTTATGATACATTTAGAATTAAGGGGGTAGAGAAAACTGCTTTTTGTATATTAACTAAAGCTGCCCCACAGGAATTAATAAATATACACGACCGTATACCGGTCATTATTAAAAAAGAGTTCGAAAGCGAGTGGTTAGAAGAAAAATTCACTCCTAGGATTTTTGGGCATTTGGACTCAACGGGATTTGATTTCCAAACTCAAGGCAAATGAAAATTTTCACACAAGTCGGAAAATTTAATTAATTAGCAGGAATCATTGTATACAACATTGAATACATATGTATAAGAGTCAATTTAATATTTAAAGAGAAGAAAAATAAGGAGGAGAGATTAAATTGAGAAAATTCTTAATAATTGTTTTAACCTTTTCATTAATTTTTGCTTTTAGTGCTGTTGGTCTAGCGCAGTCCTACACTGTAGGTACAAGTGCTGGGTTTCCACCTTTTGAGTATGTAGAAGATGGGGAGATTGTTGGTTTTGATATTGACCTAATGAAAGCTATCGGAGAGGAAATGGGCTTTGAAGTAACTTTTGAAGATATTGCTTTTGATTCATTAATTCCTGCTCTTAAAACTGGTAATATCGATATAGTGGCAGCCGGCATGACAATAACAGAAGAAAGAGAAGAAGCTGTAGATTTTACCGAATCTTATTATTCAGCTAACCAAAGTATAATTGTACAAGAAGGATCTGATAATAACATAAGTGTATTATATGGAGATAATGATATAAGTGTTCAAACTGGGACTACTGGTGATTTATGGATTACAGAGAATCTAGCTGACGAAGGTATTTTAACCGGAGAGATTAAAAGATATGATACCTTTGTACTTTGTGTAAGTGATCTTGTAAATGGCAATGTAGATGCTGTAGTACTCGATAGTCCTGTTGCAGAAAGATACTCTGAAACCAGAGATGTACAGATAGTGGGTAATATTATAACAGGTGAAAATTACGGCTTAGCCGTTGATGATGGTAATACAGAACTATTAAATACTTTAAATGAAGGTCTTAGAAAAATCAGAGAATCAGGTAGGATGCAAGAAATTATAGCTAAGCATTTCGAATAATATTTGACTAAAATATTATAGAGAGGATGTATGACTTATCGGAATTTTTGAACTTATCATGAGTTCCCTCCCTAATTTGTTGGAGGGGGCTCTTGTTACTATAAGATTGACCTTTTTTAGTTTGTTATTAGGACTCGTACTGGCAATACCGATTGCTTTTGGTCAGGCCTATGGACCTAAATCTGTTCGTAAGATCATAGGAGTATATGAGAAAGTTGTTAGAAGTATTCCTTTGCTCGTTATCTTATTTTTAATCTATTATGGTCTACCGAGTGCTGGCATTAAGTTACCAGCATTTACAGCTGCAGTAGTAGGGATTGGGATAAGAAGTTCTGCTTATCAATCTCAGATTTTTAAAGGTGCTATTCAGTCAATAAGTGGGTCTCAGATGAAAGCAGCTTTATCATTAGGAATGACCAGGTTGCAAAGTTTTAAAAGTGTTATTCTTCCTCAATCAGTAAGAATAGCTATTCCTCCAATGGCTAATGAATCTGCAATAGTTCTAAAAGATACATCTTTAGCTTATGCTCTTGGAGTAATAGAACTGCTTAGACAAGGTGGATATATCATTTCTACTACCTATAGACCTTTACCCATCTATTTAACTGTAGCAGCAATATATTTGGTAATGACCTTAACAATTAATACAACATTGGGTAGATTCGAAAAGAAATTAAAAATTCCAGGGATTGGAATAGAGGAGAGGGTAAGATGAGTGAAGAAAAAAAGACAATTCTTAGAATTGAGGATTTACACAAAAGTTTTGGTGAAAATGAAGTGTTAAGAGGGGTATCATTATCTCTAAATAAAGGAGAAAATAAAGTAATCATTGGTCCAAGTGGAACTGGTAAAAGTACTTTATTAAATAATGTTAATAGGCTTGTCCCACCAGATAAGGGCAGAATTTATTTAGATGGTGAAGAAATTACTCCGGATAATATTAATAAAATGAGACAGCAAATAGGATTTGTGTTTCAGGATTTTGGTTTATTTAACCATCTAACAGCCTTAGGCAATGTGAGAGTTGGCTTATTAAAAGTAAAAAAAATGAATAAAGAAGACGCAAATGAATTAGCTATGGAAGAATTACGAAGAGTTGGGTTAGAAGAAAATGCTGATCAATATCCAGCTGAACTTTCTGGTGGACAAAAACAGCGGGTTGGAATTGCTAGAGCACTGGCTATGCAGCCTAAGTTAATTCTTTTTGATGAACCCACCTCTGCATTAGACCCTGAACTTATCGGTGAAGTTTTAAATGTTATGAAAAATTTAGCCCAGGAAGGTATGACAATGCTTGTTGTCACACATGAAATGGGCTTTGCCAGAACAGTATCAGATGAAATAATTTTTATGGAACACGGGCATATAGTAGAACAGGGACCTCCAAAACAGTTATTCAATAACCCAGAAGTTGAAAGAACAAGGGAATTCCTATTCAAATTAACCGAATTATATGGTGAGGGGGAAGAATAGTGGATATTTTTAATCTTTTTATTGAGGCCTGGCCCTATTTATTTCAGGGAGTTCAGCTCACCCTCTTATTAACTGTTATCTCTATTATTTCTGGTACCATAATAGCAATATTTTTATCCCTCGGTAAAACATATGGTCCTTCGTATGTAAAATGGCCGATTACTGTATTTATTGAAATTATAAGGGGAACACCTCTTTTAGCTCAGCTATTTATATTATATTTTGGCCTTCCGCCATACGGAATTAATCTCTCGGGCTTTACAGTGGCATTTATAGGTTTTACAATCAACTGTTCTGCTTATACGGCAGAGTATCTAAGGGGTTCGATAATGTCTATTGAATCAAATCAACTTAGGGTTGCTCAATCTTTAGGGATGAGGAAATGGCAGGGTATTTTTAATGTTATACTACCTCAGGCTTTAAGACGTGTAGTTCCCTCCTGGACAAATGAGTTTATATATCTGCTAAAATATACTTCTTTAGCATATATGATAGGAACCCATGAACTCATGACTCAGGCTAAATTTTTCGCAAGTAGAAACTATGAATTTTTTAAAGTATATTTAATTGTTGCAGTTTTTTATTTGGTTATAGTATTATTTTTTACTCAAATATTTTCCTATGTCGAAAAACAGTTCAAGATTCCAGGCTTTGAATTTGAAGAATAAAAAGTAATGTAAAACATAATACCAAGAATGAGATACTCCCTTTTTTAAAAAGGGAGTTTTTTCAAATGTTATTGAATTAACTTATTAGTACTTATATAAAAAGGAGAGTAGAAAGGATTAATAAAATGACAAAAATAATACCTTATTTAATATTGGGAGCTATTTTAGTTTATGCTAATTACAAGTTTAGAAATAAAGGTAACAAGGAAAATAAAACAGCTGATAAGATTATAGATTATCAATATTTATTTAATCAATTTCCGGAGCCTCTGTTATTAGTCAGTCCAAAAAACAAAATAATAAGCTATAATAAACAATTTTTAAAGGAATTTCATTTTAAAGAAAGGGAAATAAAAAATACTGAAGTGAATAATATTATTCACTTTGATAATACATTGACTAATGCTCTGAATAAAAAGACATATAAAAAATCTTGTGTTAAATTTAAAGGTGAAGCTAAATTACAGAGTAGTAGAGAGTGTAGTTTCAAAATCAAGGCTAAAATTTTTCCAATATTTAAAGAAAAGGAATTAATAGGTAAACATATTTACTTAAATAAAACCGAACATGATGGTGAAAATTTATCTTCAAAGCTTCGGCAAAGCCGCCGTAAGATTAGGGATTTACATCAAACTGCTTTAAAACTGAAGAAGGTTAGTTCTGAACAAGAAGTATTTAATCTAACAATAAAAGCAGCTGAAAATATACTTGATTTTGACCTGTGCACATTAGATATGGTTGAAGGGGAGAATTTAGTTGTAAAAGCCACCTCTAGTAATATAACAAATGATGAATCTATCTCAGCACCACTCGATTCTAAAAACCTTGCAACTTATGTATATAAAAACAAACAGTCCCATCTTGCTAAAGATATTCAGAGTTTAGAAGTTGCAAGTCCGACTAATGATAAATATCACTCAGCTTTAACGATACCGATTGGAGAATTAGGAGTTTTTCAGGCGGTATCAACTAAAATAGATGAATTTACTCGGGAAGATTTGGAATTAGTGGAACTATTAATATCTCATACTCTTTCTGCTTATCAGAGATTAAAGATGAATAAAAAAATTAGATATATTGGCTTTCATGATAATCTAACCGGGTTATATAATCGACATTTTTTAAATGAAGAATTAGAAAGATTGGAGGGGAGTAGAAAAGTACCGATCAGTGTAATTATAGGTGATCTTAACGGTTTAAAATTAATTAATGATATATTTGGGCATGAGGAAGGGGATAAATACTTAAAAAAGACGGCTGATATCTTAAAAGAAAGTATTAGAACTGAAGATATTCTAGGTAGATGGGGAGGAGATGAATTTATCGTATTACTCCCGGAAACTTCTGCTGAGGAAGCAGATGAAATTAGAAAAAGAATCGTTTCTCAGCTTAAGGAAACAAGAAGTGATGAAAGGCCTATTACTATTTCATTGGGCCGAGCTACAAAGGAAGTTGATGATGAAAGAGAACTCAAGAAAATAATTGAAGAAGCAGATTATAAAATGTATAAGAATAAAGCCGTGATGCACAAACAAAAGAATAATCCACTTATAGAAATGATAAAAAGAAGGATCGAAAAAGATGAGTTAGATATAGGAGATGTTTATAGAATGGATAATTTATTAGAGATGTTTAAAAATGAAGATTAAGCAATAGAATAAGTTGGAAATCATTTAACTGTAATAGTCGGTGGATTAAGCCGGCTATTTTGTTATTTATTGCACTTTTATTTACTTTGTAATATAATTAAATTTAGCAAACAAGGGAGGTAAAGTAAGGATGCAGGAGATATTAAGTATAGATAAGTTAAATCTTACCTTAGATAAAGAAAGAATTTTACAAAATATTAATTTAAGCATCAAGCGGGGGGAAGTCTTTGCAATCATAGGTCCAAATGGTTGTGGCAAGTCTTCTTTAGCCTATACTTTAATGGGTCTCAAGGGTTATAAACAAAAAAGTGGTGAAATATACTTCAAAGGTGAAGAAATTAGTCACCTGTCGGTTACTGAAAGAGCGCGGCGAGGAATGACACTTGCTTGGCAAGAACCGGCCAGATTTGAAGGGGTATCTGTGAAAAAATTTCTTTCTATAGGGGCAAATGCAAGAGGAAGAAATATAGATGAAAGTGACCTGAACTGGGCTTTAAGTGAAGTAGCTATTGTTCCAAAGAAATATTTAGATAGGAATGTAGATGATACTTTAAGTGGTGGAGAACGAAAAAGAATAGAACTTGCATCTATTTTACTGATGAAACCGGACTTAGTAATTCTAGATGAACCGGACTCCGGGGTAGACGTAGTTGCTTTAAATAATATTGGAGATGTTATTAAAGATTTCAAAGAAGAAAATATAGGTGTCTTATTGATCACACATTCTGATGAGATGCTAGAAGTTGCTGATAAAGCTGCCTTAATTTGCGGGGGCGAGGTTTTCAATGTAGGTGACCCGCAGGAGGTTAGTGATTATTTTAAATATGAATGTATGCCGTGTGAAGATGAGAATCCTGAGGAACATCAGGAGGTGTATTTCAATGAATGATTATGAAATGATGGTAGACGCCTATAAAGATGCAGGTGGTGAAGACGTTTTTGCTGATAGTGATACAGCTCATATGGTATTAGAACAAGATAGAGTATTAGGTAAACACGAAGTTGAAGGAATCGAGATGGCTGCAAAAAAGATAGAAGAGAGCGTTGTAGATGTTAAACTGAGAGTTAAAGAAGGATATAAGATTAAAAATCCACTTCATATGTGTTTTGGCGTCCTACCTAAAGAAGGTTTACAAAAAATCATGTTAGATGTCTTTGTAGCAAAAGATGCTGAGATAAAAGTAATGTCGGATTGTGTTTTCCCAAATGCTTCTCAGATAAAACATGTTATGGAAGCAGATATTCATTTAGGACCAAATTCTAAATATGAATATGAAGAAAATCATTTCCATGGAGATACAGGAGGGGTAGAAGTTATTGCGAAATCTGATATCAACCTAGAAAAAGGTAGTGAACTTTTAACATTATTTACACTACGCAAGGGCAGAGTAGGTAAGATTGATTTTGATTATGAAGCTGAATTAGATGCTAATACACGGGTAGAAATGCTGGCAAGAATAAGTGGTTATGCAGATGATGAAGTTAAAATTAGAGAAGCTGCTCACTTAAATGGAGAGAATGCAAGGGGGTTATTAGATTCTAAAATTGCGATGAAAGATAATGCTAGTGCAGAAGTATATAATGAATTAACCGCAAGCGCTCCTGAAGCAAAGGGGCATGTTGACTGTACAGAAATTATTAAGGATAATGCAATTGCCAGGGCAATTCCTGTGGTAGAGGTTAAACACCCTGAAGCTAAAGTAACCCATGAGGCAGCCATTGGTAGTGTAGATAGTGATCAACTCCAGACTTTAATGGCCAGAGGCCTTGATGAAGAAGAAGCATCTGATTTGATAATTCAAGGACTTTTAAAAGGATAAAAATTGAGGTGAGGTCTAGTGAAAAGAGTATATAAATTATTAATACTAACCGTTATTGTATTTATAGTTTTAAGTTTCAGCTTTTCAGCAGCAGCCGAGAATTTTTACACGATATGTAGAGAAGGGAGCCCTTCGGAAATAGCTGAAGCTATTGAGAATGGGGCAGAAGTGAATCAGAAGAACGAAGATGGAGTTACCCCTTTAATGACAGCCGCTCAGTATAATAATAATTATAAAGCAATAGTGACATTATATAATAATGATGCCCATGTTAATCTTAGAGATAATAAAGGGTGGAATGCATTAATGTATGCAGTCCGATATAATGATAATCGGGATGTAACAAAAATATTATTGCGAATCAATTCCCAGGTCAATATTGAAGACTGGGAGGGCAATACTCCATTGATACTTGCTGTTAAATATAGGAATAATGAGATGGTCAGGTTATTATTATCTTATGATGCTAATGTTAACAAGGCTAATCATAATGGAAAGACTCCCTTGATGATAGCAATCAAAAATGAATTCAAAACAGATGTTATCGATTCTTTACTTATGTCAGGAGCCAAGGTAAACACTAGAGATAATAAGGGACGCACACCGATTTATTATGTTTTAGATAAAGGAGATTATGACTTAATAAGAAGGTTTATTATATATGGGGCTGAAGTCCGGATCAGCGATTACGATGGTTTCACACCTTTAATGATGGCAGCAAAAGAGGTCAAGAATATAAAGGTGTTTAAAGTATTTAATTTAGAAAAAGTAAATATGAATAGTAAAGATGAAGATGGCATGACTGCTTTAATGTATGCGGCCAGATATAATAATAATCAGCGAGTATTAAATTACTTAATCGACAAAGGAGCCCATTTAAATATAACAGATAATAAAGGGAATAATGCTTTAGCTTATGCAGTACAGTATAATAGTTATAATATAGTAAAAAATATCTTGGATAGAGGAGGATCTATCCAACAGGAAAATGTAGCCGGTAAGACCCCCTTGTATCTAGCGGTAGAGAGAAGCAGAGAGATAGAGATGATTAACCTCCTAGTAGAGAGAGGGGCTAATATAAAGGTTGAAGACAAGTTTTCCGGCAAAACAATTTTAATGGCTGCTATCCAAAAATATAATAATACACGAGTTATTGAATATCTTATTGATAAAGGGGCGAACCCTACTGCAAGGGATTATAATGACAAAAGGGTTATAGACTATCTTGAAAATAATAAAAAATTAAGAGATACTGATTTATATTGGAGATTAAATTATTTGGAACCAGATAAGGAAAAAAAAGATCTTTTGAATTTTAAAAACAAAACAGATCTAGGTTTAACTGCAGCTGTAATTCCTTCCGGAGGTCATTTAATGTTGAACAGATGGTGGCCAAAGGGGACATTATTTATGGCAGGTGAAGTTAGTGCCTTATTAGCTGCTTTTAGTACTGAAGATGAGGGTAGGAGAGGTACTGCATTAACTGTTTTTGGATTATTAAAGGTGATTGAGATTGTGGACGTATTAAATGAAACCGAAAAATATAATAAAGAAGTTGAGGATTACAATGAAAGAGTTAGAGAATTTAATGAAGAGATTGAAAATTAATTTATTAATAACTTTATAAGGGAGTGAAATATAATGCTTTTAAAAAATTATAAAAAGATTATATTATTATTATCACTATTATTAGTTTTATCACTATTTTCGGGTGGAATTGTTAATGCTAAAGAAGTAGTTATCCAGACCCCGCCAGTACCTGCTGCTTTACCACTTTTGAGAATGCAGAACAGGGGAGAATTTGAAAGCTTTATGAATCTGGATATTAAAATTTCACCGGACCATCAAAGAGCTATTTCCTTAATTTCTGAAAACGAAATTGATTTTATGGTTACAGGAGTAAATGTAGGAGCAAAAATATATAATAAAGGTATCGGTGTCAATATGGTTAATGTAAATACTTGGGCTATCGATTACCTTTTAACCAATGGATTTAAAGCTGAAGATTGGTCTGATCTAAAGGGCAAAACATTAAGTTTACCACTGCAAGGAGGTCCATTAGACTTTCTGGCTAGATATTTATTAGAAGAAAACTGTGTTGACCCCGAAGAAGTTGATCTTGTCTATCGACCTTTACCCAATGGAGCCAAATATTTTATGTCAGGTCAGGTTGATTCTATAATATTACCTGAACCTTTAGTTTCTACAAGCCTTGCAAAAGGTGAAAACACTAATTTATCACTTGACATTCAAGAGGAATGGGGAAAACTTCATGATGGAGATGAAAGAATTCCTTTTGTGGGATTATTCGTGTCTAATAATTTTGCAGAAGAAAATCCAGAATTGGTTGATATCCTTGCCGGAAAATATATAGAAGGGGTTAGATATTATAATAATAATCCGGAAGAAGCTATAAAAGATTCAGCGAAATATTTTGATGTTCCGGCCCCTGTTATGGAAAAGGCTTGGAGTAGAGTGAATTTAAATATTTATTCTGAGAATGAAAGTAGAGAATTAGTAAATACCTATTTTAACGAAATTTTGGAGATGTACCCTGAAATGATAGGTGGTAATTTACCAGATGAAGAGTTTTATTATTAATAAATTAAAAGAAATTTTATTAAGCACCACTGGATTCATAGTGGTGCTTTTAATCTGGATTTATTATTCGAAAGAGATGAATCCCTTAATATTACCTTCTCCAAAAGACACATTTTGGGCCTTTTTAGATATCTATAAAAGCGGTAATCTGTTTACCAATCTTGCTATTACAATTGAACGGACTTTTATTGGATATGGTTCTTCTTTAATATTTGGTTTTGTTTTAGCAATTCTGGTAAACAAGTTTGAAATACTGCATATTGTATTTAGACCTATTATAACAGTAATTCAAACAACCCCACCCGTAATTTGGTTGGCTTTGGCAGTAATTTGGTTTGGAATAGCGGATAATTTAACACCAATATTTTTGATTTTTATAGTAACACTTCCCATTATATTTGTGAATATATTTGAGGGGCTAAAAGACATTGATATCAATTTGATTGAGATGGCAAAAGTTTACAATGCTGATCGAAAGGAAATTTTCTTTGACATATATGTGCCTTCTTTAGTTCCCTATATCTTTTCAGCCCTGAGTATCGGGCTTGCTTTTGCCTGGAAATCAACAATTTTTGCCGAGTTTTTGGGTTCGAATAGTGGGGTTGGTTTTGCCTTAAGTAGGGCTAATAGTAACCTTAATACAGATAGATTATTTGCATGGTCAATAGTATTAATAGCTTTGATGTTAATCTTGGAATATGGAATAATCAAACCTATCCAAAAAAAAGTAACCGGGTGGAAGAAAAATGAGTAAAATATTGGAGTTCAAAAATATTTATAAGGGATTTGATGACCTAGAAGTTTTAAAAGATGTTTCCTTACATATTAATAAGGGAGAAATAGTTACCCTTTTAGGGCCCTCGGGGAGTGGTAAGACCACACTTTTTAAAATAGCAGCAGGATTACTAGAACCAGACCAGGGAACTGTATTCTATGATAACAGTTTAAGACAGGGATATGTTTTCCAAGAGCCAAGGCTTTTACCCTGGAGGACAATCGAAAACAACTTTAAATTTGTTCAAAAAAATTACCTTAAATCCCATAAAGCGAAAAGCGTTAGGAATAGTTTGTTAAAATTAACTAATCTGGGGCAAACTCTTGATAATTACCCAGCTGAGTTAAGCGGAGGAATGAAGCAGAGGATAGAAATCTTAAAAGCGATCTCTATTAAACCGAACTTTCTAATCATGGATGAACCGTTAAAATCTGTCGATACAAAGACGGAAGTAAATTTAAGGGACTTATTATTAAGGCTTCACATTGAAAGAAATATTGATATTTTCATGATTACACATGACCCGGAGGAGGCAGCCTTAATGTCAGATCGTATTTATGTTTTATCTGATAAACCGGGTGTGATAAAAAAAGAATTTTTAATAGAAAGCAAAAAAGAGGACAGAACTTTAAAGGATGATGAAATATATAGTACAATTGATGAAATTATCAATATATTCATGGAATTAGTAGAAGATTATCAATGGAATAGAGAGCATACTGATCCTTAAAAAATGAGCAGTTTTGATTTAATTAATCGATATATTTTTTTCCACAAGGAGGATTAATTATTAATGGCTAATGAAATAATAACAATTATTGGAGGTGGCACCGGCGGCTATGTGGCTGCTATTCGCGCTGCACAGTTGGGTGCCCAAGTAAATCTTATTGAAAAGGATAGGCTTGGAGGAACCTGTTTAAACTGGGGTTGTATTCCGACAAAAGCACTTGTCTATTCATCAGAAAAATATTCAGAAATACAGAATGCAAGAAGGTTTGGGATTGAAGTTAGTGATCTAAAATTAAATATGGAACGAGTAATTAAAAATAAAGAAAAAATAGTAAAACAATTGGTAAGTGGTGTTGAATTTTTATTAAAAAAGCAGGATGTAAATGTAATTGAAGGAACTGCTAGTTTGCAAGATAAAAATACAGTTTCTGTAAAAACGGTGGAAGGAATTAAAGAATTAGATACTGATTATATAATAATAGCAACTGGTTCAAAGGTTAAAAACCCCCCCATAAAAGGTATAGAATCAGCTGGGGTCTTAACCAGCAAAAAGATATTAGAACTAACTGAATTACCTGAGTCGTTGGCTATTATTGGCGGTGGGATTATTGGCATGGAATTTGCTTTTATCTTTTCTAATTTTGGTGTGGATGTAAAGGTGATAGAATATCTAGATGACATTTTACCTGGTTTAGACAAAGAAATTGTTTCGGAAATCAGTTCTATTGCACGCAGAGAAAAAATTAAGATAACTACTGGTGCTGTAGTCAAAGAAATCTATAAAAAAGATGGAAAATATGATATCAATTATAATAAAGACGAAGCACAAAATGAATTAAGAGCAGATAAAGTCCTGGTAGCTACTGGAAGGGAATCTGATTTTGGAGGACTTGAATTAGAAAAATTAGGTATTGAAAAAGAAAATAATTCTATAAAAATTGATAGTCATTTAAAAACAAGTGTAGATAATATATATGCTGTAGGCGATGTTACCGGCAAAATATTATTGGCACATGTTGCTTCTCACCAGGGTATTGTAGCTGTAGAAAACATCCTCGGGGAAGAAGAAAAAGAAATGGATTATGATGCGGTACCTTCCGCAATTTTCACTAAACCAGAAATAGCTACAGTTGGTTTAACCGAAGAAGAGGCTGCCGAGGGAAACATTGATTATAAAGTGGGTAAATTTCCTTTTCGAGCTAATGGTAAAGTTAAATCAATGAATAAAAGAAAAGGGTTTATTAAAATTATTGTAAAAGAAGACGATCATGAAATATTAGGTTGTTCTATAATTGGTGTACACGCAACTGATTTAATACATGAACTAACTTTAGCTGTAAATAAAAATATGAAAGTCGAAGATATAATTGAAACAATTCATGCACATCCAACTACTTCTGAAGTAATTCATGAAGCAGCTTTGGATTCATTAGGGAGGGCGTTACATTATGTCCGAGTTAATTGATAAAATAAAAAGAGAAATAGAACATTCCCAAATCATACATTCGGATTCATATAATCCCTGGTATAATTTGGCTTTAGAAGAGTATTTGTTAAATAATACCAGGGAAAACGAGGTTATCTTATACTTATGGCAGAATGATAATACAGTTGTTATAGGTCGCAATCAAAATGCATGGAAAGAATGTGATTGTAAATTATTGGAGGAAAATGAAGGTAGATTAGCCCGAAGATTATCTGGTGGCGGGGCTGTTTATCATGACTTGGGTAATTTAAATTTCACTTTCATAATGGATAAAAACTTGTATAATATTCATACTCAACTAGAGGTTATATTAAGAGCTGTTAGAGATAGTAATATTGAAGCAGAATTTTCAGGAAGAAATGATCTGGTGGCTTCAGGTAGAAAGTTTTCAGGTAATGCCTTTTATTATAGTACTAAAGCTTCTTACCATCATGGGACAATTTTAATAAATACAGATTTCAAGGACATGCTAAGATATTTACAGCCGTCTAAAGAGAAGATAGAGTCGAAAGGTATAGAATCAATCAAATCAAGAGTGGTTAATTTAAAAGAGCTTAATCCTGAGGTATCCATCAATCAGATGAAAAAAGAATTAGAAAAATATTTTAAGGACCTATACGAAGTTACTCCAGAAAAAGAAATTATTTCTCCTAATCAAATAGACGAAGTAAGCGAATTAAAAGATAAATATTCTTCCTGGGATTGGCGTTACGGTCAGGCCCCTGATTTTGATATCATCTATGATACTCGTTTTGACTGGGGAGATATTGAACTGGGTTTGAGCTTAAGCAGAGGAACAATTACAAATGCAAAGATCTATTCTGATGCAATGAATGCAGATTTGATCGAAGATATTGCTAAAAATTTAAAAGGATGCCAGTTTAAAATTGATTCTATTGTATCTGCTATAACCGGAGTTAAACACCAGGAAAAAGACGAAGTTGTGGTTAAAGATTTAATAGAATGGTTAAAAGATAAAAGAATATAATAGAGAGATTAGATAACTTAAACTGATAAAAAATATAACATAAAAAATAGGTAAAGGCCTCCCCTAGAGGAGGCCTATATTCATTTAGAATGTCTTCTAAGCTCAAAAATACAGTAGTTGAAATTAGAATCCTAACCATGCTGTTTTTCGTTTCGAGATCTGCTCCCGACCAGTGAAGGTAGATTATAGGATATAATATAACCTCTTTTAGCCAAGATTAATCTAAATCAGTGGGTAATAGAGACCGGAGGTAAGCAGAGATAAATCAAAACAAAAGAATCCCCGCTTCTGTTGTTTTGCAGAAGAAGGGATTTGTTAGAATCGTATCTGCAATTTGACAAGTGGTTCCAGCTGGATAGTAGGCCTCCTATATTTTATTGAAATCTAAACATTTCTGTTTCGCAGGAAGGGCAGACGGCTCTTACATACCTATCTTTATCCCCGTGTTTTGCACTTTCTGAAATTTCCTTTTCTTTTTCACTATAATTGTTAGCACAGTTATGACAGTAGATATCTCCACATTCATTACACTTGTAGTATTCTTCACCTTTATGATAAGTTGCTCCACAAGCCTTACACTTTTTCTCTACCATTCTAATTCCTCCTTTTTTGTTAAACACTTTATATTATTAATTATATATTATAAAATATAATTAAAGTAGTAAACAGATAACATTATACTCCCCTACAAATTAAAAAGATTTAGTTAGCAGGATTTATTCTTTGCATAGGGAAATGTATATATAATAAATATATCAAAATATTGAGGATGATTCAATGAAAAAGCTAAAAATAATGACAATTTTTGGTACTAGGCCCGAAGCAATTAAGATGGCTCCATTAGTTATAAAATTAAAGAAGCATAAAAAAATTAACTGTATAGTCACAGTGACTGCTCAACACCGTGAGATGTTAGACCAAGTTTTAGATTTGTTTAATATAGTTACTGATTATGATCTTGATATCATGTCTGATCAGCAGAGTCTTATAGATATTACTGTAAATGTTTTAAAAGAACTTGATAAGGTGATAAAAAAAGAAAGACCCGATTTGATTTTGGTTCATGGTGACACTACCACTACTTTTATTGGAGCCTTGTCCTCTTTTTATAACCAGATTGATATCGGTCATGTTGAAGCCGGTCTTAGGACTGGTGATAAATATTCTCCTTATCCTGAAGAAATGAACAGACACCTTACAGGAGTATTAACTGACCTCAATTTCGCTCCTACCGTCAACAATAAAAATAATCTTTTACAAGAAAACGTGGATAAAGAAAAAATATTTGTGACTGGGAATACGGTAATAGATGCGATTCAAAAAATAGTACAAGATGATTATCAATTCAAAAATAAAGTTTTAAAAGATATAAATTCTGCAGACAAAAAAATTATATTATTGACTGCTCACAGGAGAGAAAATATTGGTGAAGGTCTCTCTGGAATTTTCCAAACTATAAACCGAATTACAAAACAATACCCTAAAACGGAAGTAATTTTTCCAGTCCATTTAAATCCCGCAGTCAGAAAGTCCGCCCAAAAATATCTAAAAAGAAATAAAAAAGTCCATTTAATAGAACCGCTTGGATATCAAGAATTTGCTAATTTAATGAATAGAGCCTATTTTATTATGACAGATTCAGGAGGAATTCAAGAGGAAGCACCCGGTTTAGGGAAACCAGTCCTGGTTTTAAGGGATACTACTGAAAGACAGGAAGCAATTAGAGCTGGAACCGTAAAAAAAGTAGGGGTAAAACAGGATAATATTTTTAAAGCGGCCGAGGAATTACTGAATGATGAAAAGGTATATGAAAAAATGTCTGAAGCCACTAATCCTTATGGTGATGGTAAGGCTGTTGATAGGATTATTGATTATATATTATATAATTATGAAATGGGGGAGGATAAACCTGAACCTTTTGAGGTGGTTTAGAATGAGGAAGAATAATTTTGCTGAAAAAAGAGAACAGATGGTCAAAAAACAACTTATAAGAAGAGGTATCGAAGATGAAAGGGTACTAGAGGTTTTTAGGGAAGTGCCAAGAGATAAGTTTGTACCTGAACATGTTAAAGAGTATTCCTACCATGATGGTCCCCTTCCTATCGGTAAAGATCAAACCATAAGTCAACCTTATATAGTAGCGGAAATGGTAGAAGCCTTAGAGTTAGATAAAGAAGATATTGTACTTGAAATAGGTACGGGCTCTGGCTATGAAGCTGCGATTCTTTCCCAGATTGCTAAACACGTGTATTCTGTAGAAAGAATTCAAAGCTTGGCTGATAAAGCAGAAAAATGTTTAGATGATTTAGGTTATGAAAATATAACTATAGCAGTTGGTGATGGTACCTTAGGTTGGCCTGAAGGGGATAAGAAGTTTGATGGAATAATAGTAAGTGCTGGTGCACCTTCTATTCCAGAGAGTTATAAAAATCAGCTTAAAACAAATGGTTATATAGTAATACCAGTAGGTAGTAGAGCATTACAAAATTTGTATAAAGCCAGAAAAAAATCAGAAGCTACTTTGTCAAAACAGACTTTAGGACATGTAAGGTTTGTACCTTTAGTAGGTGAACAAGGTTGGTAAAGGAGGAAATAAATTTGTCAGAAAATATCAAAGCAAAAATATTAAATGATTCTGTGATAATTGGAGGACACCCTCGAAGCGGTACTTCAATTACCTGTCAACTTGTGGAAAGTGCTGGTGTCCATTTCCCTTCTGATTATGAGGGAGATGAGTATAATGAAGCAGGTTATTATGAACTAGAGATCAGTAAAGATCTATCAAAAAAGCTAATAAAAAAAGCAATGACCATAAAAAATACGATAAAAATGAATCAAGTTATTGAAAAGTTGAATGCAGCGGATGGCGTTTCTGGCCTGAAATTGGTTAGAATTCCCGCCCTATTTTTCTATAGACATCTAGCAAAAAAATTAAAGGCGGTATTTATTTTTAGAAATCCAGCGGATGTAAAAGCAAGTTTATTAAGGAGAGGGATATCTAGCTTTGAACCAGATTGGTTTACAAATAATAACGCCTTAATTGCTGCCCATGAAAATATTGAAAATAGTATATTATTAAGTTATGAAACCCTATTATCTGATAAAGCTAAGGTAAAAAAACTTTTTAAAACAATTGATTTAGATATTGATGTTTCTTTGATAAAAACAGATCAGCGTTCTCAAAAACACAGCCATATTGTCTTGGAGGAAAAAGAATTAAAGTTATATGAAAAATTAAAAGAATTAGAATTAAAAAATCTTTAAAAGGGGCTGATAAAATGGATATTTATCAATTTGCTATTAATTTTGAAAGAGAAAATCGCGAATATTATGAAGAATGTGCTGAAAATGCGGAAGATAAGAGCATAAAAAGAGTATTTTTAGAATTATCTTCTGAAGAGGCTAAACATGAAAGAATAGTTAAGCAATTAAGAGATAATGAAGATGTTGAAAATTTAGAATTTGATATTGTACCTAAGGTAAATGAAGTATTTTCAGAAATCAAAGAGGGGATGCCTGATAAAGAAATGCCTACCGGGCAAGTTGATATTTATAGGAAAGCCTTAAGTATGGAAGAAAAAAGTAAAAATTTCTACTCTGAGAAATCTGAAGAAGTTAAAGATGATAAAGCGAAGGAAGTTTTACAAAAATTATTTAAAGAAGAAAAAAAACACGAAAATATTATTAGAAGTATTATAGAATTGGTAAACAGGCCTAACACCTGGCTTGAGGATCCAGAATGGTACCATCTAGAAGATTATTAAATAGGGAGGGAAAAAGCAACTGTCTTGACAGTTGCTTCTCTACTTATATGCCCTCTATATTTAAAGTTAAGTAGGTGGAAGTCCTAACTTTGCTATTTCTGGTTCGGTAAATGAAACCAACAACAGGGTGCTCACCGTGAGTTTAAATCTAAATAGGCTATGACCTATTATCAGTTCAAAATGTAATTGGACCAGAGATGGTATTTCTAGGTAATAATTCGCCAAGGTGAGAAGAAACTCAACATTACCTTATCTAAGATGCAGAGCTGCTTGATTTGCAGGTTTGAATTGGATTGAAATGATATTAATATAGAATACTTGACCGGAGTAGGTTTTGTAACAGACCCCGCCAAAACTGCTGGGTCAAACTGAGTTATAATCCGTGGGGAAGTTTAAAGTGATACTGTTTCAAAAGCCAGAAGATATCATAGTAATCACAAAAGTTATCCCGATGGTAGCCAGGAGCAGCAATTTTTTTCTTTTCGTTTAGTGAGAGCAGGGTTAACTTCTTTTAGAGTATAGACCTTCTTATTTACTATTGTGCTAAAGAAGGGACTAGATCCTGGGTATCTTTAAAACCGAAGTTTAGCTTTTAATCGTTATGGTTAAGGGATTTAAACCTAGTGGGAAAGGAAGCAAAAACAGCATGGTTATTGGGAGTCTGAGCAAAACCAACTTTTGATGGAAACAGTTAATGAGGACTGTATTATGTTAGGTTTTATGGGGGCAAATACCAACAAAAAGATAATATTGATGGTTATCCTCTTTTAGATCAGCTCCTTTAAAGATTTATAAACTATCATTCGGTGAGTCCAATTTCAGGAGAGTTAGAATCGCAGGATTCTATTAATTTCTCTGATGAGGTAAACGGGTTGGTAGTTTTTAAAGAAAGGTTAGGCTTAAGTTTCAGATCTACAAGGAGCGAGATAAACCGGTCTGCTTATGTTGACAACTTTCAATAATTAAAAAGAGATGGAATGCACAATGTAAGAGCGTTATTCTCTAAAAAGAGAACCGCAGTGCATTCCATCTCGTGTAAATAATTATATCAAAAGATGGAATCATAAACAAATTTTCAACTTGAAGGGAAGGTTACCCTCTCAAGAATAGCACAATAGGAGGTAGTTAAGAGATGGATTTTAACATTTTGATTGGTGGTGAAGCTGGTCAAGGACTTAAAACTATAGATGATATATTAGGTAAAATTCTTTTTAAAGAAGGATTTAATATTTTTTCTTCTAAAGACTTTATGTCCAGAATTAGAGGCGGTCATAATTTCATGCAGTTAAGAATTAGTGATCAAACACTTTATGGACCAGTAAATGAGGTTGATTTATTAATTGCATTAAATAAAGAAACTGTTGAACTCCATAGGGATCAGTTAAAGGATGATGGGATTGTCTTAATAGAAGGTGAAAATGAGATAATCGATGGACGTACTATACTAGTTCCTGCTTCAATTATTGCCGAAGATATTAATCCCAAGGGTGTTAATACGGTATTTATAGGCGCTGTTTTAAAAACGATTGATTTGGAATTAGAAACCGCTAAGAAAGTTCTGGAAAATCATTTTGAAGAAGACCTGTTAAAAGATAATATCAAACTATTGGAAAGAGGTTATAATTCTGTTGAATCCATTTATGATAATTTAAAAGAGAATGTAACTAATAAAAATGATGAAATTTTTATAGATGGTAATTCCGCCTTAGGATGGGGTGCATTAAGCGGGGGATTGAGATTTTATTCAGCATATCCGATGTCTCCTTCCACAGGGATAATGAAGTTTTTAGCAGGCCAACAAAAAGATTATGGTTTGGTTGTTGAACAGGCCGAAGATGAGTTGGGAGCCCTGAATATGGCTTTAGGGGGCTCCTATAGTGGCATAAGAGCAATGTCTGGTACTTCAGGTGGAGGATTAGCTTTAATGAATGAAGCTATCGGCCTGGCCGGAATAACTGAAACTCCAGTAGTTATAGCTGATGTCCAAAGACCAGGGCCTGCAACTGGTTTACCAACCAGAACGGGGCAGGGCGACTTGCTTTTTGCAATTAATTCTGCCCAAGATGATTTTCCTTTAATGGTAATTGCTCCTCGTGATCAAGAAGACTTATTCTATAATGGATTCAGAGCATTAAATCTTGCAGATAAATATCAGATTCCTGTCATAATTTTAAGTGATCAGTTCAACGCTGATTCAAGTAAAAATATCAAGGAATTTGATTTTGATGTGCTCACAATCGAAAGACATCTAATTTCTAGTGATGACAAAAAAGCCGAGGATTACAAGAGATATAAATTTACAGAAGATGGAATTTCTCCCCGGGCTTATCCCGGACAGTTAAAAGGGGAAACAGTTTTAGTTGATAGTGATGAACATGATCAAAAAGGACATATTGTTGAAGATGCTGAAACTAGAACGAAAATGGTTGATAAAAGAGCCCACAAAATAGATAAATTGATAGAGGAAGACCTTCAGGAACCGAAATATTATGGAGAAGAAGATATTGATTATTTATTCTTGACCTGGGGTTCTTCTTATGGACCTGCTAGGGAAGCATATCAACTTTTAAAAGAGGATGATATAAAAGTTGGACTGTTGAGTTTTAATGATGTATGGCCTTTGCCTAAAAACAAATTAAAAGATTTAGCAGAAGATACTGAATTGGTAACTGTAGAGCTTAATTCTACAGCCCAGTTCAAATCGCTGATAGCTTCTGAAACTCTATTAGATGTGGAAAATAGTATATTAAAGTACGATGGAAGGCCATTTACTGGTAAAGAAATTTATCAAAGATTTTTAAATGAGGTGATTGATAATGTCTAATAAGAAAGAGATTAATATTACTGATGTAACTGCTTGGTGTCCCGGTTGTGGTAACTTTCCTCTTCGAAAAGCTTTATCAGAGGCTTTAGGAGAAATGGATTTGGATTCTGACCAGGTAGCGATGTTTACCGGTATCGGACAGGCGGCAAAGATGCCTCATTATATAAATGTAAATGGATTTAATGGCCTACACGGGAGATCTTTTCCACCTGCTATTGGAACAAGAGTAGGAAATCATAAGTTAAAGGTTATTGTTGAATCCGGAGATGGTTGTAGTTATGGTGAAGGTGGGAACCATATTCTTCATAATATAAGGAGAAATCCTGATCTGATCCATCTTGTTCATAACAATCAAATTTATGGTTTGACTAAAGGGCAGGCTTCCCCTACTTCAGAAGAATATATACAGACCGGTATCCAGATTGAGGGTACTACCGCCAAACCGTTTCAACCAGTTCAATTTGCAGTGGGAATGGGAGCTAGCTTTGTAGCCCGTAGTTTTGTTGGGGACCAGGATCATCTCAAGAAAATGGTTAAAGCAGCTATGAAGCATAGGGGATATGCTTTAATAGATATTTTACAGCCCTGTGTTTCCTTTAATAAGATTAACACTTATCAGTGGTATTCTAAAAGAGTCTATAAACTAGATGATAATTATGATCCAAATAATATAGATAGTGCTTTTGAGAAGGCCAGAGAATGGGGAGATAATATTCCGATTGGTGTAATTTACAAAAATGAAGAAAAAATCTTTAGGGACAGATTATTAATAGATGACGACCAACCTCTCGTAGAAAAGGATTTTAATCCTAAAGATGCTAAAGAATTAATGAATGACTTTAAATAAAAAAAGAATTAGAAGAGGGGACTATTTGCCCCTCTTCTAATTTAACAAGGTGGTATTTATATGAAAGCTAACAAGCGCAGGGAAGAATTAAAAGATATCTTAAAAAACGAAGTTAACCCGATAACAGGTTCTAAATTAGCAGAACATTTTGATGTAACCCGACAGGTTATAGTGCAAGATATTGCACTATTAAGAGCCGAAGGATATGATATTTTGGCTACTTCCCAGGGATATATTTCAAAAGACAACATGGGTATAAAAACCTATAGTAGAACTATTGCTTGTAAGCATAATAAAGATGATGTAAAAGAAGAGTTAATGACCATCGTTAGACACGGTGCTAAAGTTAAAGATGTAAAAGTAGAGCATCCTATATATGGAGAGATCTCCGGAATGTTAATGCTGCAAACCTCTGAAGATGTCAAAAATTTTCTGGAAAACACCAGAGAACAGGAAGCTTCTTTATTAGCTTCCTTAACAGATGGAGTTCATCTTCATACGATTGAAGCTTTTAATGAAGATGTTCTAGACACAATCATAAATGAACTTAAAAACAAAGGGTTTTTACTTGAAAAGCGTGTATAATTTTTTCATACAGGTGTATATACATTTGACTAGTCAGCTGTTTATCATTATAATACAGGGGAAAGGGGTGATAACATGGAAAAAGATGAACTCAAAAGAAAAAGATTTTTATGGGTTTTTTGGTTAGTGATATTAATTATTTCTGCATATTTTGTTCCTTTTGTATTATTAAGGAATGCAAATCAAGTTGAAGCGTCTTTTTTATACTGGACTGTATTTGCAATTGCAGCAATTTTATCTACAATAAAAATTACATCTTATTGGAGTGATTAAATAATGAATTCTTTTTATGTATATTTAGCGTTATCAATTTATGTTTTAATAGGTTTTTATATCGCCTATAAGTCGAGACAAGGTATGAAACAAGGAGTTATCGAATATTTTTTAGATAACCGTTCCACAGGTGGGATTGTTTCTGCTCTTTCCTATAGTGCTACTACCTATAGTGCTTTCATGATGATTGGGCTGGCTGGATTTACTTACTCGGGTGGAGTAGGTGCACTTGGTTTTGAACTTATTTATCTAGCAGGGTTATCTTTAGTAGCTTTTTTTGGTCCAAGATTTTGGTTAGTTGGTAAAAAATATGGATATGTGACCCCTTATGAAATGTTAGGTGATAGATTTCAAAATAAATGGATAGCAATCATTTCAGCCGGTACTGCCTGTGTGTTTTTGATTCCCTATCTTTCGGTTCAATTAATGGGAATTGGATATTTAATGAATGGTTTGTCGGGTGGAGAAATACCATTTATTTTTGGAGTAATAATAGCTTCAATTTTAGCTATTTCATGGGCAGTTATAGCTGGAATGCGTTCGGTAACCTGGACTGATTCATTGCAGTCTTTAATAATGATTGTAGTGAGTGTTTTAATATTATTTTATGTTGTTTATACTCAATTAGGAGGATTTATTTCATTTTTTGGAAAAATAGAAAGTGAGTACTCTAATTTCTTATCTGTACCAGGACCCGGTTTTTTTAACTTTCAAACCTTTTTAGGATTAACTTTACCGTGGTTTTTCTTTTCGATTTCAAATCCACAAGTAAGCCAAAGACTATTTATTCCTAAATCATTAAAGGCCATGAAGACTATGATTACAGGGTTTTTAATATTCGGTTTTATCTATACTCTTGTATCAGTTCTCTGGGGCTTTAGTGCAAAACTTCTTTTCCCTGGTCTGCAACAAGCAGATTTGGCTACACCAACCTTACTTGGGTCTGAACATGTACCCCTTATACTAGGATTAATTGCGATGATAGGAATTACAGCTGCTGCTATTTCTACTGTAGACTCCATTATGTTAACTCTTTCATCTCTTATTGTTAGAGATTTAATGCAGTCTCGTGATGAATATTCAGATCAAAAGCAGCTCCGGATGGGTAAATTTGTGATATTTATTATAGCAGTAATCGGTATAATATTTGCTTCACAGCAGTTAGATTTAATTGCAACTTTATCAGTAACCTCTTCAGTTGGTCTAATGATTATTGTACCAACAATATTTGGAGCATTTTTTTGGAGGGGAGCAACTGCAGCCGGTTCATTAACAAGTATAATATTGGGAGCATTTACTGCATTATATCTTCAGTTCGGTAATTTGTCACCACTTGGGCTTGCTCCCGGAGTGTGGACCCTCTTAATCACTGTTTTCTCATTTATTTTTATCAGCTTATTTACTGAAGCACCCAAGAAAAAAGCAGATGAATTTTTAGGATACCTGGATAAGGAATTAGAGGAGAAAAATATTCTTTAAAAAAGGTGATGACCTTGTTTTGGTTAAATATAATAAATATAATGGATATAAACTGAAAAGAGGGATAAGTTATGAATAAAAAAGAGTTGAGTCTTAAAATCGAGAATATGTTTGATGATTTAATCGAAAACACCCGGAAGTGTATCAAAAGAGGTAAATCGAGCACTGTATTCAATAATGATGAGATAAAAAGTGTGAGAGATTTAGAGTATATTTTAGATTATCTTGCTGAAGCAGTATACTTCGATAATATTAATTTATTCAATGATTTTTCAATATGGCTGAATTCTCTTTTTGAAAATATAGGACTTTCTGAGGATGTATTTATAAACACATATAACTGTATTCAAGAGGTTATTAAGGAAAACTTTGAACCTGAAGAAAGCAATTATTTGAATAATATACTAGATGAGGCTATAGAAAAAGCTTTGTATGAAAAGAAGAGAGGAAAGTCATATATTACTGAAGATAATCCACAGCAAGATTTTGCAAAAAAATATCTTGAGTTATTAAGAAACAATAATAAAATGGCAGCGAGCAATCTAATTGTGGAAGAAGCACTTTCAAAAATGAGTGTAACAGAGATATATTTAAATATACTAGAACCGGTTCAGAAGGAAGTAGGTAGACTCTGGCATTCTAATGAAATATCTGTAGCTCAAGAGCACTACATAAGTAGTGTTACACAATTAGTGATGTCACAATTATATTCCCATTTTTTATCTTCTGGCGGTGAAAAGGGTAATATAGTTACAACCGCAGTAGGAACAGAGTTACATGAAATTGGAGTCAGGATGGTTGCTGATCTATTAGAAATAGATGGTTTTGATACGATTCATCTAGGAGCCAATACTCCTAATTCAAGTATAGTAGAAACTCTAAAAAAGAATAGGACTACTTTACTAGGAGTTTCCGTAACTTTACCGATTCATTTAAAAGAATTAAACCAACTTGTAGAGATGACTAGAAGTGACCCTGAATTGGCTAAATTGAAGATATTAGTAGGTGGATATGCTTTTAACCAAAATCCCGAATTAAAAGAAGATTTTGAGGTGGATGCCTATAGTGTGAATGCACAAGACGCAGTTAAAAAGGCTAACCAATTGGCTGGAGGTATATAATGATGGGATTTGTAGTTTTAACCTCGTCCCATCTGAAAATTAAAAAGGTTCTATATAATGACACCTCTTTACCTTCTTTAGAAAAAGGAAGAATATTAACTTCTCTGATAAAAGATCGAGATCGGAGTAAGCTTTTAGATTTGTCACAGAATATAAAAAACGGGAAAGCTGAATTTGGTTTTGAAATACATATAACAGTTGGAGAAGAAGTTAAATTGTATAATTTTTCTGGGATAAAAGAAAGTAAAGATACTTTTTTAATATTAGGTTCTCAATTAAAAGAAGATATCTTGAATCAATATGACCATTTCATGAAAATGAATAATAAGTACGTTAATAAAATAAGAAGTCTTTTAAAAGATCAGATTATAACTGAAAATGATACAGTATTAAGCGATGAAAGTGCTGATTTATATAATGAAATAACAAAGGTTAACAATGAATTAATGAATGTACAAAGAGAATTAACTAAAACAAATAAGGAATTAGAAAGACAGAAAGAACGGTATTATGCTACTTTGCGTAGTATAGGTGAAGGAGTTATAGCTCTTGGGGAAAATAAGGAGATTACTTTTATTAATGAGACTGCTCGTAATATTCTAAATATTAATAAAGATATTAAAGGGACATTTTTTTCAGATAATAACATAAAAATATTAAATCAAAATGGAAATAAGATCTTAGAGAATTTTATTAATAAAGTAACCCACACATCTCGAACTATTAAAAAAGAAGACCTCAACTTGATTAGTAATCATTACGAGACTCCTATTGATTTAACGATATCGCCAATTGAAGTTGAGAATAATCGTTTGATAGGGTTAGTGATTGTTATTACCGATATTACCCCAAAAAAAGAGCAGGAAAAGAAATTAAGAAAATTAGCTGCTACCGATAGGTTGACTAATATTATGAATAGAAGAATGGGTACAACATATTTACGAAAACAGATTGGTAGAGTTAAACGAGAAGCAATAGATCTTACTGTCTGTTTTATAGATGTTAACGGCTTAAAGAAAGTCAATGATAATTTTGGTCATAATGAAGGAGATAGTTTACTAAAAAATACAGCTCAGCTTCTCGCAGATAACATAAGAGAGATTGATGCGGTGGCAAGGTTTGGGGGCGACGAATTTCTAATCATTTTTAATGACTGTGATCTTAAAGAAGCCAAAGAGATTTGGAGAAGAATTGCAGGAGCAATTGATAATTGGAATAAGAACACTGAAAAATCTTATGAGATTAGCTTGAGCTATGGATTTGCTCAAAAAACAAAAAATGATAACTTAAACCTTGATGATTTGATTAATAAAGCAGATGAAAGAATGTATGAAAATAAGATTGAACATTACAACAAAGAATAAAACTATTATTGAGGAGAGTTAAAATATGTTAAGTAGGGAATATAGATTAATTTTTGCAGTAATTTTATTAATATTTGCTGTTATAACAACCCCGAAAATAGTTAAAGCAGAAGAAGTAACAACAGCAGTAACAATTTTACCACAGAAGCAGTTTATAGAGGCGGTAACGGGGGGGAGTGCTGAAATTGCTGTTATGATACCTCCCGGATATAGCCCTGGTAATTACGCACCTAGGCCCTCTGAACTGACAAAGTTCTCTGATGCAGATATCTATTTCTCAATAGGTGTTCCAGCCGATATACAAAATATTTTACCGAAAGTTAAACAGTTTAATCAAAATATAAAAATTGTGAGGTTGGCAGAAAAAGTAGCAAAAAAATATGAAGACAAAACCTACCCCAACGGAAGTAGAGACCCTCATATTTGGCTTTCTCCAAAAAGAGTGATCTATATTGTGCAAATAATTAGAGACGAACTTATCGAACTTAATCCCGCAAAGGAAGAATTGTATAAGAAAAATACTAAACAATATATTGAAAAAGTAAAAGAAGTAAACCAAAAAATTGAAAAAATAATAAGTGAAAAAGAAAATAAATATTTGTTAGTTTACCATCCTTCTTTTGGTTATTTTGCAGATCAATATAATTTAAATATGGTAGCTATTGAAGAGGGAGGAAAAGAAGCCACCGCCAAGCATCTTCAGGAAATAATAGATTTTGCCAAGAAAAATAATATTAAGAAAATTTTTCATCAAGCTGAAATTGACAGCCGTCAAACCCAGGCATTATCAGAGGAGATCGGAGCAGAATTAATAGAATTGGATCCTCTTGCTGAAGATTATCTGGATAATTTGATTAAAATGGCAAACAAAATAGTTGGGGATGAGTAAAATGGAGGATGTTATAATAAAAATTAAAAACCTCAATGTATATTTTGATAAAATGCAGGTATTAAAAAACATCAATTTAGATGTATATAAGAAGCAGTTTTTAGCGATAATTGGTCCCAATGGGGGAGGGAAGACGACTCTTCTAAAAGTCATTTTAGGCTTAATAGAACCTAATAGTGGAGAAGTTAAAATTGCCGGTCAGAGTATTAAAGAAGGCCGCAGGTTAATTGGTTATGTACCTCAGATATCTGATTTTAATAAACAGTTTCCGATTAATGTAAAGGATGTCATCTTAATGGGAAGAATTTCAGATGGGAAAGGACTTTACCATAATTATAGTAATGAGGATATAAAAAAAGCAGAAGAGATTATGAAAGAACTGGATATCTTTGAAATAAAAAACCGACAAATAGGTAGATTATCTGGAGGGCAACTGCAGAGAGTATTAATTGGGAGGGCTTTAGCCTCAGAACCAGAGATTTTACTTCTCGATGAGCCAACTGCCAGTCTTGATGCAGAATCACGTAGTAAAATATATAATATTCTAAAAGAAATAAATGATAGGATTACAATCATCGTAGTAACCCATGATTTAACAGCTATTTCATCATTTTTTGATAGTGTAGCCTGTCTAAATAGAAAACTTCATTATCATGGAAATAAAAATGTTTCTAAAGAAGATGTAGACCAGATTTATGGATGTCCTGTTGAACTTATCGCTCATGGAGTTCCTCACCGTGTTTTAGATGAACATCAAGGTGCTGATAGCAATGATTGAGGCAATATTAAAATATAACTTCCTACAAAATGCAGTCTATAGTGCTCTGATGGCAAGTGTAGTTTGCGGTATTATTGGTACTATCATAATTGAGAAAAATCTTGTAATGATGAGTGGTGGAATTGCCCACACCTCTTTTGGAGGAGTAGGCTTGGGATACTACCTTAATATCGAACCAATTTTTGGAGCATTATTTTTTGCATTATTTTCTTCAATAGTTATTGTGACGATAAGAAAAAAAACAGAAGTAGATTCCGATACTTTAATAGGAATAATGTGGGCAATGGGGATGTCGTTAGGTATTTTGTTTATTTCTTTTATGGAGGGTTATCCACCAGATATGTCCTCTTATCTTTTTGGCGATATTCTCACAGTTACTAATATGGATATTAATATAATGCTTATCTTAGTTGCCTTTGTAATTTTTGCAATCACTGCTCTTTTTAACCAGTGGAAGGCATATCTTTTTGATGAAGAATTTTCTTATGTAAGGGGTTTGAATACAGACTTCTACGAGTATTTCTTGTTTATTTTAATTGCATTGACTGTCATTGTTTTAATTAGAGTTACAGGCATAATTTTAATAATTGCTCTTTTAACGGCCCCACCAGCAATGGCAAGGTTATTTACCTATGATTTTAAAAAGATAATATTTTTAGCTATTATTTTTGGAATAATATTTTCTATCTCAGGACTTTGGTTTTCGTATCTTTTTAATATTCCATCTGGTGCTACTATTATTTTATTAATAGGTTCTGCATATTTCTTGTTGGCTTTCCTAACTGAAAGATTAAATTATGGTTCTTAAAAGGTTTTAACAGGTCAACTATTTTGGGACTTATTAATTTCATCAGATTTTGTCAGGGCATATTTAGTAGCGAATGACCCAATTATTTCAGTTAAAGCAGCTGTGAATAATAAAACATTGAAGACGAGAAGTCCGATGTGAGGTTCCCGGGAAAATTCTTTTTGGACCGTATAGGCTAAAGCTATTGCAACCCCACTTTGTGGGAGTAAACCCAACCCGACATATTTTTTGATATTATCAGAAGCATTTGAAAGGATTGCTCCTATTGATGTACCACCAATTTTTCCTATTACTCTCATAGCAGTATACACTAAGGCCAGTAATATGAAACTTGGATTAACAACAGAAAATCTAATTTCTGTACCGGCGAGGATAAAAAACATTGCATATAGGGGAATGGTTAAGGTATCTATGTAATCTGCGATATTTAAATTTTTTCTTGAAAAGTTACGATATGCAAATCCAATAGTCATATTGGTAATCAAAGGTGAAAGCTCAAAAAAGATAGCTGCTGATAATCCGGACACTATTGTAGTGATTAGTGTAAGGATTTTTTTAGTTTTATCTTCAGATCCCTCCATTAGTTTTACAGATAAATATCCGATTACAATTCCTACCAGGATTGAACCTAGGACTTCTATGACGGGGGCGAACAACATGTGATTAATATTGAAATTGATATTACCGCTGTACTGGTTATAAGCAACCGGTTTAATTAAACTAAAAAGGATTAAAGCAAGAGCATCATCTAGACCAACAACAGCCATAATCATCGAGGTAACTGGACCTTCTGCATTGTATTCTCTAATAACCATTACTGTAGCAGCCGGTGCAGTGGCTGAAGCTATTGCTCCTAAGATAAGGGCTAAATAAAGCTCATACCCGATTATTAAAACTCCTAAAAAGACCATCAAAAAAGCTCCTAAACCCTGAATTAAAACAATATAAGTGATACTCTTCCCAAGTTTTTTAAATAATTTTATAGATAATTCACTACCAATCGTAAAAGCAATAAAACCTAAGGCGAGTTGAGTTACATATTGGAAACTGTTTATTATATAGGCATACCAGACTTTTTGTGCTAAAGTCAAAAATGGTAGGATATTAATCACTTCAATACTCAGTAATATTCCCAAAAAGACGTAACCTACGACAATAGGTATATTATATTTTTTTGCTATTAAAACAATCAAAAGTGCTGAAAAAATAAAGAAGGCAACAAGGTACAGTTCCTTATTACCGACTTGATTTTCTACAAACCACTTTTCAATTTCATATAGTTGAGCTACTATTTCTGAATCCATATCAATACCTTCTTTTAAATTATTTTTAAATTTATAAAAAATTGATCTAAAATATCTTGAAAAAAGACAATAGATACAGAAGGTCACTCATCTGAAGTATGGAGCAGGTAAAAGAGAAGATCTCCGCGTGAAATATAACCCCTGAGATAACCCATTTCATTTGTAACAAACAAGTAAGATTCATTATTATTGAGCATGATTTCAGCTATTTTATCCATGTTATCTTTTTCTGAAACCGTTTCCGTATTAGTCAACATGTATTCTTCTACTTTTCTAGATTTAATCTCTGAAAGAGTTTCAGCAGCCTGATTTCTATCGTATAGAATTTTCTGGCTACTCATAAAACCGTACTGTTCAGGAATAATATTTTTTAAAATATTTTTACTATAAATTGTGCCCTTGAAGTGATTTTCTTCATCAACTACTGGTAAAATTGGCATTTCCGTTTTATGCATATAAATTATTGTATTTTCAATCGTGTCATCTAAGGCGACGGAATTTAGTGAGCGCATCATATAATTCTTTACAATAGCCATATTTAAACCTCCAGTTCTTCAATAATAATGTTATCAATACTATCTTCAATTTCCTTTCTGCCTTTTAGAAATACTAACTTGTGTTCTGCGATATCTAATGCCGCTGCTGCTGCATACCTATTAGCTTCCAGAAAATCTAAACCATTTTGAAAAATGTAATCGAAAAAGGCAGCATTATAGGCATCTCCTGCGCCTAATAGATTTCTGATACAATAGTCTTCTGGTGATAATAGATAAAGAGAGTTATTAATATCGAACAATAATCGGTTGGTGTGAAAAGGCATTATTACATATTGTGCTCCTTCTTTTTGTAGTTCTCTCCCCATTTCTATATAATCTTCCTTATTTTCAACTTTGACATCGAGGATTTTATTGGTGTGTTTAAAGTAGGGTACTACAAACTTTGGCTTTGCTTTCAAAGCTCTGTTTAAAGCTTCTCCGCTTGCTTTCAAATAGACTTCTTTACCCAGTTCATTGCAGACTTCAATCAATTCATAATAAATATCAAAACTTACTCCGGCTGGTATAGAGCCTGCTATCATTATTAATTGACTATCTCTAATACTCCTTTTAAATCTTTTTTTGAGTTCCTTGACACTTCTTTTACTCACTGAATAAGTATAATCATTGTATAAGGTGTTGCTGGGTGGATTGCTGGCAATAATTTTTATATTATTTCTCATTTCATTCGAGGTATAGACATAATTGGTTGTTACTTTAAAATCTTGTACCATTTTTTCAAAGTAGAGGCCCTGTTTACCACCCACAAAGCCAATATTTTGAACATCGCTGTATCCTAGATTTATTAAATTAATAGCAGCAATTAAACCCTTACCCCCGGGATAGACCTTCAGGCTTTCTTCATCGTAAATATACTGGTCTTTCATCGCTTTATGTTCATCAATAAAATATTCTCTGTCAATAGAGGGGTTTAAAGTTACAGTTGTTATCAATAATATCACCTCATTTTAACTTTTCATTATTACTAAATTTCGAGAAATAAGTAAAATCCCCTTTTATTTGAGAAATAAAATTAAAATTATATCAATAATAGCAAAGGAATTAGAGAAATATTCAAGAAGTAATACTGGTGGAAGAAGGAAATATTCACAATAGTATAAATAGTAACAGGGAGGGATATTCGCTTGAATAAATAAAAAAATATGGTATAATTATAGAAATATTGAAAGGAGTAGTGAGTAGATAGAATGGAGTATAATTTACCAATGTTTACATGGTTTTGGCTGTTAGCACCAAGTTTAGCAATCGTATTACTGTCACTCTTGAGATTGATAGTAGATAGAGGGGGTGACAGTTGATGGATCCAGTATTAGTAACCTTTACAATCTATATAGGTGGTATGCTTTTAATCGGTTATTATTATTACCGCCAAAATGAAAACATTTCAGATTATTTTTTAGGGGGTCGAACTTTAAATCCCTTTGTTACTGCATTAAGTGCTCAGGCAAGTGATATGAGTGGTTGGTTATTAATGGGGTTTCCTGGAGCTGTTTATGCTGGTGGTTTTAATGGAATGTGGATCGGGATCGGTCTTGCAATAGGTACATATCTAAATTGGCAGTTTACTGCTCAGAGGCTGAGAAGATATACTGAAGTGGTTGATTCTATTACCATCGCTGATTTTTTTGAGAACAGATTTAAGGATAAGAGTAGAACTCTAAGAATTGTATCTGCCTTTGCTATATTAATATTCTTCACAATTTATGTATCATCAGGATTAGTAGCTGGTGGACTTTTATTTGAAAATATTTTGGGGATAAATTATAAATTGGCGGTAGTCCTGGCAGTTCTGGTAATAGGGTTATATACATTTTTGGGTGGATTTTTAGCAGTGAGCTGGACAGATTTTGTGCAGGGGACTTTAATGGTTATTGCATTGGTAATAGTGCCAATAACTATAATTTACCTGCGTGGTGGTTTATCACAGGTTTGGAATCAAATAGCTAGTATTAATCCAGATCTTTTACACGCTGGAAAGTCCGTTTCCTATGATGTGAGTGCAGAAGTGAAGTGGGTTACAACTTCTGAAAGTATGGGCTTTATATCTTTGATTTCATTATTAGGATGGGGTTTAGGTTATTTTGGAATGCCCCATATTTTGGTTAGGTTTATGGGTATAAAGTCAGCCAAACAGATTCCCATATCTCAGTTTGTTGGTGTAACATGGGTTGTAATAAGTTTAATCGGTGCAGTCTTTGTAGGTATATTAGGAATAATAGCTGCTCCAGCAGCTTTAGAAAATACAGAGACCATATTTTTAGTCTTACTACAGAAATTATTTAATCCCTGGGTAGCCGGGGTCTTTCTGGCAGCTGTTTTAGCGGCTATCATGAGTACCATTGATTCCCAACTGTTAGTTTCGTCAAGTGCATTAGCGGAAGATTTTTATAAGGCTTTCTTCAGACCCCAGGCCAGTGAAAAGGAATTGCTTTGGATTAGTAGGTCTGCAGTTATTCTGATCACAGTAATGGCCCTATATTTTGCACTTTCAGGGGGTACAATACTGGATATAGTTTCATACGCCTGGGCTGGGTTAGGTGCTTCCTTTGGGCCGGCTGTTTTATTCAGCCTTTTTTGGAAGAAAACCACCAGAAATGGAGTTTTGGCTGGTATCATTACTGGTGGTGCAGTTGTGATAATCTGGAAAAACATGTTGGCTTTCACTGGTCTGTATGAAATAATACCAGGTTTTTTCTTATCGGCTTTAGTTATTTTTGTGATTAGTTACTTCGGTGATGATCCAACAGCTGAAGTCGTAGAAGAATTTGAAAGAGCTATGAAACCCTTAATAAATGAATAATTAAGCGAGGGGGAGTTAAATGCGAATAGAAAAACATCCGATACTTGATCTAGATAGAAGCGAAGAAAAAGAAATCACTTTTACCTATAAAGGTAAAAAGATAAAGGCCTATAAAGGAGAGACAATTGCTGCTGCCCTATATGCGGCTGGGGTTAGAGTATTGAAAAGAAGTTCTAAGTATGAAAGACCTCGCGGCTTATTCTGTGCCATTGGAAATTGTTCTTCCTGTCATATGGTTGTAAATGGTGTTCCAAATGTAAAAACTTGTATAACCAAAGTGGAGGAAGGCATGGTTGTTGAAGAAGAAGATGGAAAAGGTGATCTAATTGATTAAAACAGATATTTTGGTAATAGGCGGAGGGCCGGCTGGAATGAAAGCAGCAATTAAGGGATCTGAGTCTGGAGCTCAGGTAATAATCATTGAAAGATATCATGAACTTGGCGGTCAGTTAATAAAACAGACCCATCGGTTTTTTGGATCAAAAAAAGAACAAGCTGGAATTAGGGGGATAGACATAGCTCAAAAATTAACAGAAAAAATTGCAAAGTACGATAATATAAGAGTAATAACCGAAGCTACAGCAGAAGGATATTATGAAGATGAGGTAGTAACAATATCTCATGAAAATAAATTTAAAAAAATCAAAGCTAAAAAAGTAATAATAGCAACCGGTGCCTCCGAAAATATGTTGGCATTTGAAAATAATGATCTACCCGGTGTCTATGGGGCTGGTGCTGTGCAAACTCTGATGAACCTTTACGGTATACTTCCGGGAGAACGGGTAATAATGATTGGCGCGGGTAATATTGGTTTAATCGTTAGTTATCAGCTTTTACAGGCTGGAGTAGAGGTCGCAGCAGTTATAGAAGCAGCCCCTAAGATCGGTGGTTATCTCGTACATGCTTCGAAGATAAGAAGGGCTGGGGTTCCAATCTATACCGGTCATTCTGTAAAAAAAGCACTCGGAGAAAGTTCAGTCCAAGGAGCAGAGGTTATAGAATTAGATGAAAATTGGAAGATGAAAGAAGGAACTGAAAAAGTTATTGAAGCTGATACCATCTGTCTGGCAGTGGGTCTAAATCCACTTTCTGATCTATTAATCCAGGCGGGTTGTGAAGTTGTGTATACTCCTGAACTGGGGGGAGATGTTCCCGTTCGAGATGATAATTTAAAAACCACTAATGACCATATCTTTGTTGCCGGTGATGTGGCAGGAATTGAAGAAGCAACTGCTGCGATGCTAGAAGGAGAGATTGCGGGTCTAAAAGCAGTCTCAGAAATTGGTTATTCCAATGAGAATCTATTTGAAGAATTAAATAGATTGAAAAGCGAACTAAATAAATTGAGAAGAGGACCTGTAGGAGAGGATATAAAAAAAGGTATTAAAAAGGTGAGGGGGGATAATTATGTTGGAACGAACAGGTATTCCCACCTCAGATGATTTAAAAGCTATAATTCCTGATAAAGAAAGGTTAAATGAAGGACCGGTAGCTTTAATAGAGTGTTTTAAAAAGATACCCTGTGACCCTTGTTATTATAGCTGTCCAGTTCGAGCTATAGCAGAACTTGAAGATATAAATGACATTCCAGAACTTGATTATGAGAGTTGCACAGGTTGTGGTAATTGTATAGCTAGTTGTCCAGGATTAGCTATTTTTGTAGTGGATTATAATAAAAAAACGTTAAGCCTTCCTTATGAATTCCTGCCTATCCCCCAAAAGGGAGAAGTGGTTTGGGGTTTAGATAGAGCTGGTGAGAAGGTAACTAAAGCAGAAGTTATCCGGGTAAAAGATCCTCAAAAAAATGATAAGACAGCTGTTGTAACTATTAAATTACCGGAAGAATATTTAATGGAAGTAAGAAATATAGAAGTTGGTGATCTCAATGGATGACAATACAATTGTATGCCGGTGTGAAGATATTACCTTAAAAGAATTAAGAGAACTAATTGCAGAAGGTTATACAACTTTAGATGAAATCAAGAGGGCAGTTCGATTGGGAATGGGGCCCTGTCAAGGCAATATTTGCTTAGATATTGCAGCAAGGGAAATATGTAGAATGACAGGAAAAACTATGGAAGATATAAAGATGCCCAGGAAGCGGCCCCCGGTATTAGGTATCAAGATGAGTGAATTAGCAGGTGATGAGGATGAAAAATAAAGCTGAGATAGTAATTATCGGGGGAGGCGTTATAGGAGCTTCTATAGCATATAATCTAGCTAATAAAGGGATGAAAGATATAGTTGTACTTGAAAAAAATTATATTGTGAGCGGTTCAACTGGTAGCTGTGGAGCTGGCATAAGACAGCAGTGGGGTACAAAGATGAACTGCTTGCTTTCTAAAAAGAGCATGGAAATATTTGAGAACATGAATGAACTTTTAGATCCTAAAAGGGATATCGAATTAAAACAAGGCGGTTACTTACTTTTAGCTTTCTCAGAGCGGGAATTAGAACAGTTTAAAGAAAATGTTAAATTACAGCATAGTCTTGGTATACCTTCAGAACTTTTAACGATAAAAGAAGCTAAAGAGATAGTTCCACAACTTAATACTGAAGGCATAACTGGAGCGACTTACTGTCCTACTGATGGTCATGCTAATCCCTTTCGGGTAACCCAGGCATATGTTGAGGCTGCCCAACGAAAAGGGGTGAAATTTTATACTTATACAAAAGCAGAAGATATTATTACGGAAAAAAATAAGATTAAAAAAGTGATTACAGACCAGGGTGAAATTGAGACTAACAAAGTGGTTAATGCAGCGGGTGGTTTTTCTAAAGAAGTAAGCGGGCTGGCCGGTATTGAAATTCCGACTAAATCTGAACGCCATGAAATTTTAGTAACAGAACAGGTTAATCCTATTTTAAAACCAATGGTGATGTCTTTTTCATATAATATTTACTGTCAGCAAACTCCTGATGGAAGTTTCATAATGGGCTATGGGGACCCAGATGAACCGGAGAGCCATAATATCAAGTCTAGCTGGCAGTTTTTAGAAGAGATGTCTAGAAAGGCTTCTCAACTTTTACCGTTTTTAAAAAAGATAAGAGTGATAAGGCAGTGGGCTGGCTTATATAACATTACTCCCGATGCTCAACCGATTTTGGATGAAGCAACGGATTTAGAAGGTTTTTTTATGGCGGTAGGTTTCAGCGGCCACGGCTTTATGATCGCCCCAATTACTGGTATTTTAATGTCAGAGATGATTTTGGGAGAAGAATTAAGTATAGATATTGAACTAGACCTTGAAAGATTTGAAAGTGGTAGACTGATATTAGAACCATCTGTTGTTTAAAAATACAAGGAGGGATTAATTTTGAGTGCGAATGATATTTTTAGTTTAAAAAGACCAAAAAACGAACCAATTTTAAGTTATGAACCAGGTAGTGAAGAAAAGATAGAACTAAAAGAAAAATTGAAAGAATTAAAAAATAATCCGGTTGAAATACCTTTAATTATCAATGGAAAAGAAGTTAAGACTGGTAATGTAAAAGAGATTAGGGCTCCTCATAACCATGATTTAGTTCTGGGTAAATACCACATGGCAGGCGAAGTAGAGATTAACAAAGCCATTTCTGCTTCCCTGGAAGCAAAAAAAGAATGGGGGAATACTTCCTGGGATAAGAGGGCTGCAATCTTTTTAAAAGCAGCTTCGTTATTAGCAGGACCCAGAAGAGCAGAAATAAATGCAGCTACAATGTTAGGACAAAGTAAAAATGTTTTTCAGGCTGAAATTGATTCAGCCTGTGAACTGATTGACTTCTTACGCTTTAATGCCTACTTTATGACTGAAATATATCAAAATCAACCGAGTTCAACTGAAGATATTTTAAATAGGATGGAATATCGGCCCTTAGAGGGCTTTGTTTTTGCAGTTCCTCCCTTTAACTTTACTTCAATCGGTGCAAATCTTCCTACTGCACCAGCACTTATGGGTAATACTGCACTTTGGAAACCTGCTTCAACAGCAGTATATTCAAATTATTTCTTCATGAAGTTACTTATCAGAGCCGGCTTACCTGATGGAGTAATTAAC
>JAWOEZ010000078.1:0-50215 GCA_046482435.1 Halanaerobiales bacterium | reverse complement strand
TAATTTTAGGGTTATAGTACAATTATAACTTAAAATTTATCCCCACAATTAATGTTAACACCTTACAAAAATTTATATCTAAAACAAAGTTCCTATCCTATAATTTTTAAGTATCTCAACTAAAAACTTTAGTTCTGTTAAAGAACAAAATGATATCAAACAGAACACAATTTTAGTAACTATTTAAATCTTTCTTAGTAGAGAAACAGTTAAAAAATTGGATCTTCTCCAAATAAGTGGGTCATAAACCCGGAATAGTCTGATGAATCTTGAACTTGAAATAATTTGTATCATGATAACCATAGGCTTTTCTTTTAATCTCTTTGATCTTGTTGTTAGTTTCTTATAATTTAGAAGTGTGAATTGGACAATCAGCATAAGTAATAATTCCATATTTATATTTTAGTAAAGTGGCTACAAATTTTATTGCTGGTTTAAGTTTAGACTCTAATCTAAATTGAATTTAGCAATAATGTAAAAACTTTTCAAAGACAATTACTGCTTACGGCCACCATTTATTGATTGCTTTGATATAAGGATCCCACTCATATATTGCTATTGCTCTAATATTTGAAAGTTTTTCTCAGGCATATCTTTAAAAATTGATTTAACGTATCAGCTTGTCTATAATTATCGGCTCAAATTAAACATCCTGTAATGAAAACTTAAACAACTGCCATAGATTTATGATGTTTACCGATTGAGACTTCATCGACATCTAGATATCCAGAATTCATGTAGTCGGTTTCACCATGTTTTTCTTTTAAGAATCTTTTATCTATTTCTTTAACTATTTTCCAATCAAATTTGAAATGATTAGGAACCCGAACAATTGGCATTAAACATCAGAGTTCATGTATATAACGGGCCATTGTATTTATTACTCTGGGTTCTTTGGCATTACTTATAATACCTAAATCTTCACCTTTGGTTTGACCATATTCATGGGTATCGAAGCTTTGCTGCCATATCTGTAATATAAAGGAGCATATTTTTTATTAGGTCTTACTGTTGTAAATATAGCCATATCTTTATCAGAATCAACAATTTGATCAAAACTATCAATTTTTACTCGACGAAAGAGGAATAAAGATAATATACTAAAAATGGACATAAGTGAAGACCTACTCTTAATATTTTTACTAGTTAAAGAAATATTAAAAGTCTTGTAGTTTATGTCCTTCTTTTTTATTTAATTCTTACCGACTGAAATGGAGAAGATCCACTTTTTGATTAAACTCTTAATTTTATCTATTTAAAGATAATCTTTTTTACACAATATTTTATATTTATAACAACTTTTCTATATTACCACCAATTATTTTACTCAAGTTTTCGCTGTTTATATCAGATTTATCAAACTGTTCTTTATATTTTGAATAACCCAAAAGAGGATAATCACTCCCAAAAATCACTTTTCCAGCAAGTCCAGCAGCTTGTATAGAATCATAAATTTTTTCACTATATAAAAAAGGCACTGCTGCAGTATCATAATATACATTTTCCAACTTTTCAGCCATTTCTGGCATTAATTCATAAAACAATAGACCACCACCAAGATGAGCATATATAAACGTAGTATTTGGAAAGTTTTCTGCTAAAATTTCGCCTCTTCTAATTGAATCTTTGGTTTTACCAGGATAATCATGACCGACCGGTTCATTTAAATGAACCAGCAAAGGCCAATTATGTTCACTACAAAAATTAACAACCTGTTCCAGCTCTGCTTTTTTAGTTATATCAAAATCTTGACCTGCCGGAAAGAGTTCGCCTACTCCCTTTAAACCTGCACTTTTACAACGTTTTAATTCTGAAATAACACCCTCTGCTTTCGGATTTATACAAGCAAAACCCACTAATCTTTTTGGATATTTCTGCACAGAAGAAATTATATAATTATTGACTCTTTTACATAAATATTGTTCTTTAAAACAAAATCCAAATACAACAGCCTTATCTATATCATTTTCATTTAAATATTTAATTAAATCCTGAACCGTCGCAAAATCATTTTTTTGATTACCACTTAGTAAATCAAAATATGAATCTTTTTGCCGATACTCTTCTACATTATCAATTATCTCTGGTGGTGTTAAATGAACATGGGCATCATATTTTTTTTCCATTTTACTTTCCTCCTGTTATCAAACTCGTTATGTCAAATAATTAACATTAAAGCTTACTGTATAAAGCTCAGATAGTCTGCATACCAGGATTTTAATTAAAAAATTAATCTCTCCCCCTGAGCTTGTAGGTAGTAATAAACTTAACTATCAATAAATTGATCTATTCCTATAAAGATTAGGAAAGAGATGTTTCTCGAATACAATTTAAAAACCATTGGAAATTGTAATTATATTATTGCTAATCAAAATAGACAGCAATTATTTACAATCTGCCATTATAATATTTCCTAACTGTTTATTTGGATGTTACTTTTTTATGCTAGGGAATAGGATATAATTGCCCTCCGTATATATCAACATATTCTTTTAATTGCTTTAATTCACTTGCAGTTAATTCTAGATTATCCTTGTTTTCCTCGATAATATTCAGGCCTTTATTAAGCATTCTTATATCCCCTGGGCTGATAGCCGTATCAATATCTTGGGATAGGGTAAATCTTAAAGCTAATTTAGCCAGTTCATCATGGTCAAAAATGGGCTTATACCAGGTGTCATAGTTGTGTTTTTCTTCGTTTTCACGCCATCTTCTTTGAGCCAAAGCTTTAATTGCTAATATCCCTTTATTGGTTTCGCGAGCCTTCTCAATTACTTTTGGTCCTTGATTTTCATTAAACCAGTAATTCCAATTTATTGGGAACATAACTGTATCAAAATCAAAAGAATTCATTAATTCAAGTGCTGCCCATTCACTATGAGCTGAAAATCCTATATATTTAACTAAACCTTCATTCTGAGCTTCAATGATAGCCTCCAGAGCACCTCCAGTACCCAAAGCTTGATTTAAAGCTTTTTGATCTGTTACTTCGTGTAATTGATAGACATCAAAATAATCGGTTTGTAAAACTTTTAAGGAATTTTCAATATCTGCCCTAACCTCATCTTTAGTATTTTCAGGTTCGGTCTTACAGGCTAAAACAACATTATCTCGATAAGGTTTTAAGGCCGGTCCCAATTTGTTTTGAGCATCTCCATAAGTTGGACCAACATCAAATAAATTTACTCCTCTATCGATAGCCTCTGCAACCATCTCATTAACTTTATCTTGCTTTTTATTATTAACCATTATGCCCCCAAATCCGATAACAGAAACTTCTAAATTAGTACGTCCTAGTACCTTATACTTCATAAATAGACCTCCTTGTTGTATATTATTTAATAATTCTTCATAGCATTGGGTTTTCCACTTTTATATTCAACATTTTCTGCCTTTGTTGTTATACTAGCATTTCCTACTGTATCTACTTCATTATAAAAAATTATTCTTCCTCTTGGAGCTTCAAGATTAATTGAAGGATTACCTAATATTGCTTCTTCAAATTTAAGGTGGATATCACCTCTGTTACTCTTTACATTTATTTTTACATTCCCAGTTATTTTTTCTTCAAATAATAAGTATATATCTCCTTTGTCTGAAGATAAGTCAATTGTGGCATTACCACTTATCGCCTCTTTATATACTTTTATTAAATCATCACTACCAGTTTTATTATCTTGAATTTTTTGGTTACCGGTTATTTTATTTTCTTCTACCTCTACATCTTCAGGGTCAAAATCTCGCAAAGAAATATCATCACCCATAGTACCCAATAAAAATCCTAAAATTAGTAATATGATTAGTATTTTTTCCATTATATTTTCCCTCCTTATAAACCTATATACACCATTTATTATATTACTTCTATATTGACAACAATTTACCTTTAAGTTTAAAATCCAATTGATTTTGTTCTTTTAACATATTAGGATTGTCTTTTTAAATAATAAAAAACGACAGTAGAAACTGCCGATCAATCATATATTTAATATAAGACGTCTTAACTATTTTCGTTAAAAACTATAATTACTTTCAATTTTTTTGTTGTTAAAGATTCTCCTCCATATACTTTCAATAGTATTAATACTATACCCCAAATTATTAAAGCTGGTATTATTCCCATAATGGGGTTCTCTATAGTCAATTCTCTTAGAATAAAGGTTGCAGAAGTATTTAACCAGTCAGGGAGCAGTATTTTAATAAATATACTCTTAGAATTATTATAAAACCAAATCATGATAAAAATCTGCCCCATAATCGCCATACTAAAACCAGCTAAAGATAATATTAATGGAAGCCACCTAGAATTTATATAAAGTGAAATTACATACGGATAATGCCACACCGCCCAAATTAAACCTAAAATCCAGCCTATTTTTTCGGCAGTATAAGAATTTTGTAACTTTTCAAGACCAAAACCCAGCCAACCTGGTTCTTTCAATCCACTGGTTAATACTTCATAGATAAAAAAATATTATTATGTAAATAAACGGGATACCACTCTTAAAAAAAGAATTAATACTAATTCCTAGAATTAAACCTATTATAACTACAGCCAAATTTAATATTATTGGTAGTAAAAATAAGTATAAATACCACCTTACCTTTATTTTAACTTTAAATATACTATTTACTATTAGATTAAATATCCCCACCATATCAACACATAGAAATGGTAGACCATCGGGGACTCGAACCCCGAACCTACTGATTAAGAGTCAGTTGCTCTGCCAATTGAGCTAATGGTCTACTTAAAGTTATTAATCATTATAATTATATCTACTTTGGTTAACCCTTTATCTGTTGAGACTAATTGTTTCCTCCTTTGAACAAATATTATCATACTAGTTATTAAAAATAAAATCAAACTTATAATCTATTATTTATTTTAAACTAAGTAAATGCATTTTATCCGCTATTACTTTGATCATAGCCAATTAAGAGATTCCAATATGGGTTTTTTAGTCCTGTAATCATATTTATATATTAAAATTAAGCAGCTTTGTTTAAAATAATATATATATTCTCATATAGTATAAATTCAAATACTATTATTACTTTATTCAGTTTCATTTCTTATTTTTTCTGCAACTTCTCTTATATCATATATAACTTCTTCCGGAGTTCTTTCTTCATTTAATATCTGTCTAATACCTTCTAAGTAAGCTTGATAAACTTCTATATTAATAACATTATCAAGATAAAAACAAAATTCATTTGCTTTACGTACCTCTTTAATAACTTCCATCTTTAAGGGGGTATCGTTATCTTTATTTACTGCTCCTTTGGTAGTGCTAATTGAATTAGACATCTGTACCCACTCTTTTGACATTTCTATACTAGTTATAAATTTAAGAAATTCCATAGCTATTACAGGATTTTCGGTTTCCTTCGATATCATAAATCCTGCCGGTAATCCTGCTATGACACTAGGATCACCTTTCCCTTCTTCTATCTCTGGAAAGTTAAACACTCCCCATTCATAATCCATATCTTCTAAATAAGCTAATTCCTGAGTATGTAAACTCATTATTGCAATTTCCCCATCCCTAAACATACTTCGTTCTTCAATTCTACTTAACTCCTCTGGATGTTCATTAATATATGGTCTCAACTTTTCTATTTTTTCTAATGCTTCTAGATATCCTTCGTTTCTAAAACCATTATTATATCCTTCTCTTAGTTTCTCTAATCCCAATATTCTCTGATTCAAGATTGTAATATATATATCACCATGTAATGAAGTTTTATCACTATACCCCAAAGGAATATATCCTTCCTCCTTTAGAATTTCTAGTATTTTTATAAATTCACTCCAAGTTTCAGGCACTTCTATATCTAATTTATTAAATATCTCCTTATTATAAGCTAACATACGCACATCCATTGAGATAGGCACCCCATATATTTTATCATCATAAGTAAATGAATTTACTGCAGCTTCTACAATATTATCTGACCAAATATTATCCTCATCATAATATTCTGTAAGCTCTAAAACTTGATTTTCACGTATATATTTATTCCCATATTCTCCTGCATTTGTATAAAATATGTCAGGAGGATTATCTGTTGAAAAAAACATATTAATCTTTTGTTCATATTCCTCAGGAGAAAAACTCTTCATTTTAAAAACAACATTGGGATTTTGTTCCTGAAACTGTTTAACTGCATACTCAAAATAACTATTAAAGTTATCTTCTGGCCAGCGATGAACGAAAGTAATTTCATCTTCTCCCCTGCTAGGCATATTAAATACAATAATAGCTGATAAACTTAAAATCATTATTAAACTAATTAAAATAATTTTTTTCATTTCAATCACCTTAAACCTTTTTATGATTCTATTGTTTTAATTCATTATTCTATTTATTATTTCAAAAATCTAAGTACTAATTCTGGCCTATCAGTTATATAACCACTAGATTTAATATGAGCACCGATTCTTAATTGCCAGGTTTTATTAATGACATAAGGAAATACAAATAAATTTCTGTTATGAGCAAGAGCTAGATTCCAAGGCCAGGTTAAAGTTCCTTTTACTGCTAACCCATGGGTATTCTCCTCAGCAACATCAAGCCATCTTTTCCATCTCCTAATACTTAACATGTTACTATTCAATAATAATACTCTAGTTATCGAAGGGGCTAATTCCTTAAATGTTTTCAAAGTTTCAAGATTAAAAGAAAATATTAATATATTACTTTTATCATTTAATTTTTTAGAATTTTTGCTCTGCTCCCCGTACCATTGCTCATTCTGTAAAATTTCTATTATATCCTTTTCAATACCAGGATATTTCCAAACATCCTTTAAATCCAATACTATACCTGTAGATTCTTCTCCAAACTCAGCAATTTCTAATAATCTTTCCAAAGTTATAATCTTAAGATTATTATATTCCTCATCCGCCTTGTTTGGGTATTTCTCATTAAACCAAGAACCAAAATCTAATTTTAATAACTCATCATATGTAAAAGTACTTATATGATTATTTTGCCTGTCAGGATATATTTCTTCAACATTCGAAGTTCTTTTTAAATTACTATCATGCAAAACAACAATTTTTCCATCTTTGGTTCTATGAATATCGGCTTCTACATAATCAGTTCCCATCTCTACTGCCTTAATAAAAGCTGCTTCAGTCGATTCTGGAGCAATATTAGAAGCTCCTCGATGGGCAATTATTGTAGGGTAAGGCAGATTTAAATCTTTTAAGATTTCTTCACCTTTTTGTGAAGGTCTAACCAAATAATATCCTCCATAGAATAATATAAAAATAGTAACCAATATTAATAAAATCAGTAAGGTAATCTTCATTATCCACACTTCCTATTATTTACCTTATTTGCATCTTCCACACGATCTAAAGCACAATACCATTAATTGTTTAAATATTCAAATAAGAAGATATCTATAATCCGGAGTTTCAATATAGAGCTTTTGACTATAACTTATTTGTAAACCCCAATAATTTAAAAAGTTTCTTAATTACCCAAATTTCATATTTGCACTTTTTATAACTAATCCGAGATAACGCGGACAACAAATACTAATAAATATCGAGCATCAAAAGAAAATTATTTTAACAGTTCTTTAACAAACAGATCAAATTGAAGTGTTAATACTTCTAAACAAACTAATAATTTTAAAGAAACATTTTATGGGGTGATAGCGTTAATCATACAGTTCAGTAAATCTGGATTCTTTATTGTAGTAAAAACAGACTCATGGAATTTACCAAGGCAAACATCATTGATTTGTTCTTTTAATTTGTCATTTAATTTAAAGTAGAAAAACAGAAGTCAACTTGATTTGCTTATTCAAAAGACTCAAATATTAATTATAATTCCACAGTTTTATTATATCATAGATGATGGCTGATTTATAAGGATAATTAGGGAATAATTTTTTTAAAAAAGAAAATTTTAGTTTTTTTCGCAGTTTAATCCCCAAGGTAGGCAGATAATTTCACAATAATTCTTTTGTTATCCTCACCCTAACCAACCAACATTTCCTTCACTTATAACATTAAAACTCTATTTTATATAAAAATTCGTCCAGCTGGTCTCTAATAACTTAATGTTTTTAAATCGTGTTTACATATTTAATAAGTTCATTTTTGGGACAAGGAGATTTTTATTATGGGAGGATCTACTTTTTTGTTCCCCTTAATGATAATAGCTAATATTAAGTATTTTTTTTATTTTATTAATTGTATTAATAGTTTAAATAAAAAAACCGGGCATCTGTCCACCTTAAGATTGATGAATTTATTTGCCTGGCAATGGAAAGATTTCCATGATATTATATTCTTTATAAAAGTATATTTTTAATATTGCAATATGAATGTTTGTTAATTTTAAAATAAAAAAGATAGACCATCGATTAGTTGAATTTATCTAGTCACGTTGAGAGTCAGTTTCCTAGATAATTAAACTACCGGTCTACTCAAATATAATAACCTCATTATATTTTAAATAAAATTATTTACATAATAAAAATGGGGTGGGTAATGGGGTTTGAACCCACGGCCTCAGGAGCCACAATCCTGCGCTCTATCCAACTGAGCTATACCCACCATAATGGTACGCCTGAGAGGATTTGAACCTCTGACCTACGGATTAGAAGTCCGTTGCTCTATCCAGACTGAGCTACAGGCGCATGTTTAAACTATGGAGCGGGAAACGGGGCTCGAACCCGCGACCCTCAGCTTGGAAGGCTGATGCTCTAGCCAACTGAGCTACTCCCGCTTACAGTGTTTTTTTCTCGCGACAAATATTAGTATAACTTAAATAAGAGCTGTGGTCAAAATTTTTAACTGATAACTATTGGGCTTTAAACACTCTTAACGTTATTTAAGTCTTTAATTCTCCGAATAACTTTTTTTTAATACCTTTTTCATTTTTTCTAACGCATGAGCCCTATGACTTATTTTATTCTTTAAACTTACCGACATCTCAGCAAATGTTTTATCATATTCAGGAACATAAAAAAGAGGATCATAACCAAAACCTCTTTCCCCTCTTCTTTCTTTCAAAATATAACCTTTACAATTACCAGTTACTGTGTACTCACTATCTTTTTTTGGGTCAACAACTGCTACAACTGTTCTAAACTGTGCTGACCTTTTTTCAAATGGTACACCTTTTAACAATTCTAATAATCTATCGTTATTTTCTTTATATGTAGCATCCTGATGGGCAAACCTAGCTGAATATATGCCGGGTTTACCTTTTAAATAATCTACTTCTAAACCCGTATCATCAGCAAGAGTTAAAAGATTTGTCTTGTTTGCCCTAACTCTAGCTTTTTTGAGGGCATTTTCTTCAAATGTACTCCCGTCTTCTTCTACCTCCTCCAAATTTCCAAAATTATCTGGAGTTACAAATTCAAAATCTAATTCTCTAAAATGTTCTTTAATCTCTATAATTTTTCCTTTATTAGAACTAGCTACTAAAAGTTTTTTTGTCATTTACTTTAACCCCAAACTTTTTTTCTGTTCTTCTATTAAATCATTTATACCTTTTTCAGCTAAATCTAGAAACTTGTCCATTTCTTCCCTGGTAAAAGGTTCTTTTTCAGCTGTTCCCTGTACTTCGATAATTTGTCCATCTTCATCCATCACTATATTCATATCAACCTGTGCATTTACATCTTCCTCATAACATAAATCTAGTAAATACTCTCCCTCAACTATACCTACACTGGTTGCTGCTGCAAATACTTTTAACGGAGATTCACTTATTATATTTTCTTTAAGCATATGTTGTACTGCATCATACAAAGCTACATAAGCTCCTGTAATAGAAGCAGTTCTAGTGCCTCCATCAGCTTGAATCACATCACAATCAATCCAGATAGTCCTTTCTCCAATCATCTCAAGGTCTATAATTGCTCTTAAGGAACGTCCTATTAGTCTTTGAATCTCTCTTGTTCTTCCACTACGTTTCCCCTTTGCAGCTTCTCTAATTGTTCTAGATTGAGTGGACCTGGGTAAAAGAGAATATTCAGCAGTTAGCCAGCCTTTCTTTTTACCTCTTAAAAAATAGGGGACACTATCTTCAACCGACACTGTACAAATAACTTTTGTATCCCCTGTAGATACTAATACAGACCCTTCAGCATACTTTGTATAATCCCTTTCAAGTTCTGTTTCTCTTACTTGATCATTACTGCGTCCATCTACTCTTTTATTGCTCATATTATTCCCCCTATGATTGCTTTTCCTACATTATAATTTTACAGGATTTATTAACCAAAGTCAAAATAGTAAAACAGCCCTTATCTAAGGACTGTTTACTATTTTATAATATTACATTTACTTTACCAATCTTTTTACTGCTTTGTGTATGGATTCATATCCCGTACATCGGCATAGATGACCACCAAGAGCTTCTTTTATTTCTTCATCAGTTGGGGTTTGAGTTCTGTATAAAAGAGCTTTGATAGCCATTACAAAACCGGGAGTACAAAATCCACATTGAACAGCATCTTCTGCTATAAAAGCATCTTTAATTTCTATAAACTCTCCTGAATTTTTTATTCCTTCAATCGTTATTACTTCTTTGCCAGCTATTTCCTGGGCAAGTATTATACAGCTTCTAACCGGCTCATTATTTAATAAGACAGTACAGGCTCCACATTCTCCATTACCACAGCCTTCTTTGGTACCTGTCATAATTAATTTTCCCCTGAGTAATTCTAAAAGTGTCATTTGGGGTGGTACTTCAATTACATATTTTTTATTATTTATGGTAGTATTTATTTTTTTAGTCATCTATATCATCTCCTAGCTCTCCAATATCTCTTAAGCATTTTTTCAATAAACTAACTACCATCTGCTTTTTATATTCGGGACTTGCTCTTAAACTAGAAACACGGGGGGAAACACTTTCATTTATAATAGCCTGGATTTTCTCAAATGAACTTTTAGTAAAATTCTCATTTTTTAAGATTTCATCAATTTGTTCATTCCTGTAAGGGGTTCTAGCAACTGTTCCAAAGTAAGACCTATATTTTTGATTGCCTTTTTTGACTAAAGCTGTATTTACTACTGCAAGATCCATTCCTTCAACCCGACTTAACCTGTGATAGCTACTTTTTAAATTTTTATCAATTTTTATAATTAAAGATTTTAATAATTCATTATCTAATTTAACTCTTCCTACATCATACCAAAATTCTTCAATTGGTAATCTTTTTACACCATTTTCACCAATAATTTCAACTTCTGCTTCCAATGCAAATAATGGTACCCCGAATTCAGCTCCCGGTGAAGCATGAACTACATTACCCCCAATTGTTGCTCTATTCCTTATTTCATAACAACCAAATTCGCAGGCAGCTTGATAAAGGGCATCTAGTTTCTCTTTAATTAACTTGTTCTCTTTAATTTCTGTAATAGTAGTTAAAGCACCTATTTTTATTTCATCTTGACTCTGCTCTACACCCTTCAACTCCTCTAATTCTTTAATATCTATAAGAAAATCTGGTGCACTATCAGCCTCTCGTAATTTAACTAACAGATCAGTACCTCCTGCTATTATTTGGGAATCACTATTTTGATTTAGAAGCTCAAAAACTTTATCCAGACTTTCCGGCCTCTTATATTCAAATGGACTAAACATCTCGATCACCTTCTTCAACCATTTTTAGATATATTTTTTCTCTACTCAATGGTAATTCAAATATTTCGATTCCTAACGCATCGCTTACCGCGTTACCAAAAGCAGGGGTAATTCCAACTGTTCCATGTTCAGCTATACCTCTAGCTCCAAACGGACCAATCGGTTCTGGTGTTTCAAAGAAGTATACATCCAATTTAGTATCATAGAGATCAAGGGGAGTGGGTATCTTATAATCTGTAAAACTATTATTTCTCATCTCACCATTTTTACCATATCTTAGCTCTTCTGTTAAAGCTCCACCCATCTCTTGGACCATTCCTCCAATAATCTGTCCACGAGCCATCCTTGGACTAATAACTTTACCGGCGTCAATTGCCATCATCATATTAAGTAGTTTAAGTTCACCGGTTTCTTTATCAATTTCAATTACTACTCCTTGAGCACCAAATGTCCATTCTGCTGCAGCATTACCTTGACCTGTTTCTGGGTCAGTATAAGTAAGCCCTTTCGGCATATAGGTTCCATAGGTCTGGACAGGTTCTCCCGTAACAAGTCCATTTTCACTTAAATGGCCAAAACAAATCTCTTCAGTATTTACATAAACATTTTCATCATCTTTAGAAACTATTTTTTCTCCCTCGTATTCCAATTTTTCTTTCTCTATATCTAATAATAGCTCAGCATTTTCCTTCAACCTATCAATGGCTTTTTCTATCGCATCCATTACTGCTCTACCCGCTTTCCAGGTCGTTGTACTTCCAATTGTCTGCCAGCCGTAGGGGGAGTTGTCAGTACTGATATCTTCTTTTATTTTAATTTTTTCTAAGGGAAGTTTCAAACCTGCAGTCGCAATCTGTTTGATAGCTGTCTTTGTACCCTGCCCCATCTCTGCTCCACTACAAGCAATATCTACAGTTCCTTCTTCGTTAAATCTTAGGGTCGCAGAGGCAGCAGAATTAGTAGGCATAACAGGGGATTTCATGATCGCTGCAATCCCTTTACCATATACTTTGTTTGGTTTTTTATCTATTTCAATTTGATCTAATCTTTCTTTTATCTTTTTATAGCAACCGATTAGATCTCCATTTTCTTCTTCAATTTCTTGCCCGAGAGCATTAATTGAGCCGGGTTGTAACATGTTCTTTAGTCTGACTTGGTCTTCATCTAAACCTAATTCTTTTGCAATTATATGAATCTGTCTTTCTTTGGCCCAGTGCACTTCAGGATGTCCATATCCTCTAAATGCTCCGACTGGAGGCGTGTTGGTATAAACTCCATACGAGTCTACTTCCATATTATCAATTTCATAGGGCCCCGAACTATTATGACCGGCTGCTGTTACTATATGAACAGAAGTTGATCCATAAGCCCCTGAGCTAAAGTAAAGTGTTGCTTTTTCACCTAATATTTTACCGTCTTGGGTAACAGCTGTTTTTAAAGTAACTTCAGCCCCTCTAGCTATTAAAGATGCGTTAAAGGCTTCTTCTCTATCCAACTTCAACTTCACATACCTGTTGGGAACAAATTTTGCTACAAATGCCGTTAAGGGTTCTATCGATAGATCTGATTTGCCACCAAATCCCCCACCTAAATAACCTGCTTTCACTGTTATGGCAGTATCACTTAATTTAAACATATCAGCAATTGCTGTTCTAACAAAAAATGGGGACTGTGTGCTAGCATACATAACCATTTCCTGGTCAGAAGTCCATTTTGCTATAGCGCCATGAGTTTCCATTTGAGTATGAGATCTCTGAGGATAAACATATGTGTTTTCAATTATTTTATCGGCGTTTTCAAAAGCTTTATCTATTTTGCCTTTTCTCAATTTATAATGTCTGAATATATTAGTACCAGGATGGTGATTTGTATTTAAATGTCTTTCATATTGGTCCTGGTTTTCATGAACTAATGGACTATCCTCTTTTACAGCCTCTTTAGCTTTTAATACTGCTTCTAGAGGTTTATACTCTACTTCAATCAAGTTAAGTGCTTTTTTAGCCTGCCATTTATCTTCAGATAAGACAACAGCAACCGGTTCTCCTTGAAATCTAACTTTATCAACTGCTAAAGGCCTGTGATCACCTATATCAATGTTTATAATTTCATCTTTAAGATCCTGGCCGGTAATTACTTCTTCTACATCTTTTACTTTTAAAGCATCTTCTATATCTATATCTACTATCTCAGCATGAGCATGAGGGGAACGTAAAACAAAAGCGTGAAGCATACCTTGAAAAGAAATATCGTCAAGAAACTGAGCTTCTCCTGTAATTTTTTTATCCAGATCTATTCTTTTTTCTACTTGTGGTATATCAACCATTTGAATTCACCCTCTATATAATTTAGATTTAGATGAAGATTCTGCAATAATTTTCCCTTCCTTTATAACATAATTTCTATCGGGCTGTAGTCTAATCGCATCTACCGTTGATTTTGCGTCAAAAACTACAATATCAGCCCTACTACCTTCTTTTATACCATAACCTTGTATTCCTAGAATCTTTGCAGCATTATAAGTAGGCATCTTAAATACTTCTTCAATTTCCCCGGGTAAACTCATATGAGCAGCATGAGCAGTTATCAGACCTACTTCCATTAAATCACACTGACCAAATGGATAAAAGGTATCTTTAACACAGTCCTGCCCGAAACTCATATTCACATCTCTTTCTAATAGTTCTTTTACACGGGTGATTCCTCTTCTTTTCGGCTGGTCATCCAGTCGACCCTGTAACATTAGATTTGTAACTGGATTTGTTACAACATGGATTTCAGCTTCTTTAACCTTATCCATTACATATTCTGCATAATCGTTTTCATAGGCGGCTAAAGCACAAGTATGGCCAGCGGTGACTCTCCCTTCCCAGCCATATTCAATCGTTTTATCAGCTAACATTTCGAGAGTCCTATAAGCAGGGTCGTCTGTTTCATCAATATGCATATCAATATCCGCATCATATTCACGAGCGATTTCAAAAGCAATTTCAATATGTTTCATACTATCTTCAGCAGTTTTTTCATTAGCAGGCATTCCACCAACAATTTCAGCACCATTTTCCATCGCTTCCCACATTAATTCTTCAGTCCCAGGATCTTGAATTATTCCTTCTTGGGGGAAGGAGATAATTTCAATATCCATAAGGTCAGAATATTTTTTCCGGGCTTCTACAATACCTTTTAGAGGTGTTAACCCACCGATAGTATCTACATCTACATGAGTTCTCATTCTTGTAGTCCCTTTTTTTGCAGCAAGCTCTATCGCTTTACCCGCTCTTTCTACTATTCCTTCAATAGTATAATTCTTTTTCTTTTCCCAAATAATTTCAATTGCTTCCTGTAAAGTACCAGATTTATTGGGTCTAACCACATCAGATATGAATATCTTATCTAGATGAATATGGGGTTCAATAAATGCAGGGGCAACTAAGTTGCCCTCTGCATTTACTGTTTTTTCTGCCTTCTCTTCAATCTGATCTTCAATCTTTATAATTTTACCTTCATCTATTAAGATATCCTGTATTTTATCCTTGTCTTTTATATGACAATTTTTAATTAATAGATCCATTATTATATACCTCCTGAATTTATTCTACAACATCCTCAATCACTTCCGGCATCTGGTCAATACCTGCACTTTTAAAAATACTTGATATTATTGGCATAAGTACTGCAGCAACAATAATACCATTTAATGGCCCGATACCAATTCCCATTTTATTACCTAGATAAGCTGCTAAGACTCCTAATAAGTAACTTACTACGGCACTCCAGCGTACATTAGGAAATTCTAGTGTTTCCATTCTAGGGAGTTTTGATTTCCATACAAAGAAGTAATCTCCTATTATAATACCGCCTAATGGAGGGATAAACAATCCTAATCCACTTAAATACACAATTAAAAAATCATATATTCCTGTAATAGCTAAGATGGTAGCAATAATAACTCCACCTATAACAAAAGGCTTCTTATTATTTACGTTAAACATTTCAGAGCCCGCCACACCAAAAGCATAGGCTGCATTATCATTAGTAGTCCATAAGTTTAGGGTTAAGAATACAATACCCCAAAAGATTAATCCCATTTCATATAATATTAATACAAAATCACCTATTTGATAAGAAATTGCACCAATTGCACCAAAGAATAACATGAGTCCATTACCAATTAAAAATGCGATTAAGGCAGACCAAAATGCTACTTTCCCGTTTTTAGCAAAACGGGTCCAGTTTGGAGCCTGAGTACCCCCACTAGCAAACGTACCAACAATTACTGTAATTGCAGTAGCAATTGTCATTGTACCAGTTGGTTCTATTCCGGCCATTTGAGCCCATCCACCAGCATCTCCTACAGCTTTAAGGGTAACCCAAATTCCTAAGACTAATAACAGAGGAACTGAAATATAACTCAATATTTCCATACCTTTATATCCATAATAAGCAGTTATCCCCATCATAAGACTAAATAATATCATCAACGGTATAACATAAGATTCCCAACCTAAAGCCTGGGAAAACATATGAGCCATCGTTGCAACGGTAACACCGTACCAACCAATCTGGGTACCTCCAAGTAATATATCAGCCCACTTAGCTCCGGCTTTACCTAATGTATACTTACTTAATAATACAGTGGTTAAACCCGTACGGGCACCTATTACTGAGATAATTGCAACATAAATACCTAATATCGCACTCCCACCTAATAAAATGTAGAAGAAGTCCGGCCATAAAGTAAATGAAACACCAATTTCTGCACCAGCTAACATAGTTGGAGTAAAGAATGTAAACCCTAATAGCACTGCACTAATAGAAATTATGCTTACTCTAGCTTTTTTAGGAACGTGCTGTAAAGGATAGTCCCTATCAAATTCTAAATCTAAGTCTAGATTCTTATCTTTTTTGCTACTCAACTTATTTTCCTCCTTTAAAAATATGTTTTAATTTATTAAAGCCATATTAAATTTTAAATAATACTCCCCCTTCCTTTATGATAATAAATAACAATTTTAGAATTTTATACAAAATATTAAAAGCTGCATAAAGTTCATAATATGAAATAAACATTTATTAGATGAATTTATACTTTAATAATTCTCGACAAATAGGAAAACTCCTGTTGTATAATTTAAATAAATTGTAAAAGTTTAATTTATATAAACTTACTAAAGAGGGAACCCCTATTGGGACTCCCTCTTTTTTATACGTATATTATTAAACTTTAAATCTAATATCTCAGATTTATTTATAATACTGCCCTTGCACAATTTCGCTCATTTCTTTTGATTTTTCGAGTAAAAACGGTATACAATCTTTCATCTTATCATCCGTAAATCGCATAATAGGTCCAACCACTGAAACCGCAGCTATTGGGCGGTGTTCTTTGTTCAATACAGGGATCCCTACTGCATTAATTAATTCCTCAAATTCTTCTTTTTCAATCGAATAACCTTTCTTCTTTACTTCTCTAAGTTCTTCATATAATTCCTCTTCATCTACTGTAGTTTTTTTCATATATTTTTTCAGGCCTGAAATCTGCAGTATTTTTTCTACTTCATCTTTAGGTAAATATGCCAGCATGGACCTGCCAGCAGCTGTGCAATATAAGGGGATCTCTCTTCCTATCATCAAGTAAGCTTTAATAATTTGTTCAGACTCTTCTCCTAATACACAAATCGCTTTATCATTTTCTCTTACAAACATAGTAGTAGTTTCCTTACATTTGTCCACTATTTCTTTAATAACCGGTTTTAATCTCATTAAATAATTGTGCATATCACGATCTTTAATCCAACCATTAAATATTTCAGAACCAATATTGTAATTTTTGGTCCTTCTATTTTGTGTGATAAAACCTTCAACCTTCATAGTTTTTAACATATGGTGGATTGTACTTCTATTATATCCAAATTCATCAACCAATTCATTTACCGAAACCTCATTAGATTGGGACATGATATACTTTAATACTTTTAAGCTTTTCTGTACCGATTTTATAATCCCCTTGTTGTTGCTCATAAATGATCACTCACTTTATTATATATTTTTTTTCATTTCTTAATATGAATTTTTTTGTCGTTACTGGCAAAAATATTATGTTCTTCAAAATCAAGATGGGGTAATTCCAAAAATTCTGTTCCTTTATTTAAAAAGTCCATAGAAACTTTTTTTAAGTCGCTTACATAAAACTCATGATGATCAAAACTAATAGGTTCTTCATCTTTTCCGCTTATCATACCTTTGACTGCCATTATATTTTTTGCCCTAGATGCCATTGTTTCTGCAGGGTTAACTAGTTTAACTTTATCGCCCATAATTTTTTCTATCACAGGCATAAAATACGGATAATGGGTACAACCTAACACTAAAGTATCGATACCTTTTTCTTTTAGAGGTAACAAATATTCTTTTGCAATTTTTTTAACTCTATATCCGTCAAAATCTCCCTTTTCCGCTAACTCAACAAATTTCGGACAGGCTTTAGCATATATTTCAAATTCACTATCTTCTCTTTCTAGTGCCTCCTGATAGGAATTACTATTGATAGTTCCTCTTGTCCCAATTATTCCCGCCTTTTTAGTTCTACTCACCTTTTTTACTCTTTTAGCTACTCCGTCTATCGTACCAAACAAAGGCTTTTTAATTTCTTTTCTGGCCTCTTTTAATAACATGGAGGTAGCTGTATTGCAAGCAAGGATAATTGTTTTTACATTTCTATGCTTTAAGTAATCTACAATTCTATATACATATCTTTTTACATCTCTTTTTGGTTTTGGACCATAAGGTAAATGTAGGGTATCACCAAAATATATAATCTTTTCAGCAGGCATAGACTTCATTACTTCTCTAGCCACTGTTAGTCCACCGACTCCTGAATCTAACATTCCTATCGCTTTTTTTGTACCATCCATATTGTTCACTCCTGTGGTAATTATTACCTTATTCTGCTTCGTCTAATATTTTTTCACTGGGTTTTAGCGGTCTGCTTAAATCCATGTGACCGACTAATGTATCTACCTTATCTCCATCAATCAAAATTTCGACTTGGTCTACCTCATCAAATTGAGCTAAAGTATTGACTATCGAGTATACGGTTAAACGTTCCCCGGCTGAACCACCCCAGTGATTTTCAATAATATCCTTACTAAAATCAACTTGTATTGTACCGTTATTTCTAGAAATATTCAAAACTTTTGTTTCTTTAGGGAGCGTCTTAGCTAGATCAGAATCAGTAGGACCTTCTATTAATTCATTTAAAACTTCTTTATATAAATTTCTTCCTCTAATAGTTCTGTTTTCAGGTTCAAGATACATCGCATCCTCTGTAGAAAAATATAGGTCTACTGTTTCTTCTTTTACAATTAGGTTAGTACCGGCAATAAAATAATATACAACCCCTAATACTACAATAAATACTATTAACATTATAATGAACTTAAATATTCTATTATTCATAATTAACCCCACCTCAATCCTTGAATTTATCTAAGTAGTTAAATAATCCCTGGCTGATTGCTATTGCCGAATCAGTGATGAATTTTTCTTCTTCTAGCAACTTTTCTTCGGCAGGATTTGATAGAAACGCTACCTCTACAAGTACTGAAGGCATTTCGGTATATTTTATAACATAAAGATGTTCTTTCTTAACACCCCTATTAACTAATCCAAGCTTTCTTACAAGTTCCTCCTGGATATTTTCAGCAAGGAACCCGCTATCTCCAGTTTTATTGGGAGAAATAAAGGTTTCAGTTCCCTCCGAGGTATTTTTATTTGAAGAATTATTGTGGATACTTATAAATACTCTGCCACCTTCGTTGTTAGCTATTTTAACTCTCCGGTTTAATGACAGAAATTCATCATTTTTTCTAGTTAATAACACTTTAAAGCCATGGCTTTTAAGAATATTTTCTAATCTTTTTACAATCCTTAAGTTCACATCTTTTTCCTGAAGATCATTATTACTTACAGCTCCAGGGTCGAAACCCCCATGACCTGCATCAAGGACAATTATATTATTTTCATCCTGTATTTCAGATTTCGCTAAGGCAATATTTATCTTATTGTCAGGGTTTTCAGAAATTATATTGTGGTTAAAGTAATCATCAAGTTCAAAAACAATTCTAGTTACCGTTTCGCTTTCTTTATCAAATCTGCTCATTCTTATCTCCTTTATTATACCGACCGGATCAGGAAGTTCTACCTCAGAAGGTCTAATTTCTTCTCCACTGACATCAATAACTAGACGATGTGGGTAAGAAAACTTTTTCACTTCATAGTTAACTTTACCACTGACGTTCACATTTATATTCGTATAAAGATTTTGATCTAGGAGTTCAATTTCATCGAATTTATTGGCAAAACTTATTCTATGAATATATTCATTTTTACTATACTGCTCCTGTTCCCATTCATAAGCAGTCATTTCACTCAAATCTGCAACAATTCTTACAATTTCACTATCAAATCTTCCCACTCTGATTTTTTTAACAATATTTTCTTTAATATTTATTTCTTCTTTTATATCATCTTCCCGATAAGTATTAAATAAATTAACAACTAAACGGGAGGGGTCTTCTAAAGTAAATAAATCCGGTTCAATCGGAGCATCTGTTCTAAAAACAATTTGGTGGTCCTCATACGCAAGGTCGTAAATCCTTGTTCGCTTTGCAGGCTGTAGTACAATTTTATCTTCATCGTCCTGATTTACTATATTTAAATACTTCTTTTCTTTCAAATCTAAAACAACCCTCAAAATAGTAGGTTCAAACTGAAATTGACTAACCCTTACATCTTCTATCCATTGGTTTTCTTCCAGCTCCTTTTCAAATTCACTTAACAATACTCCTGGTATATCTAACACCATTCTCCGAGGTTCTTCCAAAAATGATATTTCGGGTTTACTCATATCACCATTCGATTTAATCTCTAGAGTATCATTTTCTTTCCAGTTAACCGAAGCAATCTGGGGCATGAACTGAATTACTAAATTCCCGTTTTGCTCACTTATCACCTCATCCGAATTAATCGGAAGTGGATATTTACTTGTTAAAACAATCTGTAAAGTAGCTTGATTCTCTATCCTTCTACTCTGAAGATAATAGTTTTTATCAGAAATATTATCTATAAAATCTGCATCTACGGCAGCTTTTTCAATCTCAATAATTAGTTTCTTAGGGTCATCAGTTAATTTAATTCTATATGGTGCTATATTGTCCATTTTTAAAACTAAAGACTGTCTATCAGGACCCCAGTCTATTTCTTTAAGGTGAGATTCTGGTTTAAATAAATAATATGAATTATCGTCTTTATCATATTCTATTAAGAACCCAAATACATCCATAATATCTGAAAAGGGAATATATGTAACCCCATCTTTAATAATCATCGGAGAATCAGTACGTATAGCTCTACTGCCAATTTGAATATAAGGGCTACCAACCATCATTTTAACGGTCTTCTCATTTTTTTCCATAGAAAGAGTATTAATAGAACTTGACCATTTAAGTTCCGCCCCAAGACTATCAGCCAGAGCTTTTGACCTAACCAGAACTGCCCCATTACTCCTAATAGGATCGAGCTTTTCAGTACTATCTTCCCCATTTATATATATTTTGGGAGAACTAGCAGAAAGAACAGTTTGATTAGACATTATTAAAATAAATAATAGCAAAAATAATATAAGTTTTTTGCAGTTCATGGTTAAACATCCTCCGGCCTTAAGATAGTTGATGAATTAACGTTCTTACTTTCAATATTCAACATTTTTCATATATTTCCTGCTACTTTTAAAAACAGAGAATCATATAAAAAAGGACTTTCCACAAGCCCTTTAATAATAATCCACCGTAAAATTATATAAAAAGACTCCTGGAAAGTCCTCAATAAATCTTATTATTTTATCAATAACTTTTTCCAGATGTCGCATATCTCCATTTACTGTAACCAGACCTAATTTAGAATTTTTCCAAAGATCTTTATTATCTACCTCAGCTATTGCCACATTAAATTTATTTTTGCATTTGTCTGTTAAACTCCTTATAATACTTCTTTTATCCTTTAAGGACTGGGCCATAGGTATTTCCAGTTCTGCAGTAATAACGCCTACAAACATATTTTCACCTTCTTAAAATTCCATTGAAAAATACTTCCTTAACACTACGATTAATATTTTCTAATGGAAATTTGGATGAAAATAAAGCCCAGTGTGAAGAAGCAACACTTAACAGACCAAATAACCCTGAACTTATTGTCTCGGTATCTACATCTTTAAAAGCTTCTGTTTCTCTTCCCTCTTTAATAATATCCTCAAATATAGTTATGTAATCTTCCTTTAGCCTTACAATTTGCTCTTCTAAGCCCTGCCTATAACTCCACATCTCACGTAAATAAAAAACAAAATAGTCATGATTTTTATTAAAGTACTTAAGTTGGGAATCAATGGCCTTTTCAAGTTTTTCTTTAGGATCAAGTTCTTCTTTAATGTTATCTCTTACATATTCAATTAATTTAACTGTCCCACAATCAAGTAAAAAGTTAAGAAGGCTTTCTTTGCTGGCAAAGTAATTATAAAAAGTACCTTTGCCTACCCCAGCTTCTTGTGCTATTTCCTGTACCGTGGTTTTATTAAAACTTTTATCTGAAAATATATTCACAGCTGCTTCACAAAGTCGGGCTTTTTTATTTTCAAGGTCATCAAATAACTCATATTGTGTGCTCATTATAACCCCTTCTTTATCTATATTCAAATTAATGATATCAGAGAGCCATTACAATGTCAAAGAAGTCAACTATATAAAAAGACTAAAAATAAAGCCCCTTAATTCTCTATTTATATTTTCAATATTTTCTTATTTCTGATATTATAAAGAAAAGTAATTTAAGAAAGGAAATTTAATATGGATTTCAAACCAATAGAAAAGTTTAAAATTAAAAGAATCAAAAATAATTCAAAAAAAGAATTAAATGATTCAATAATAAAAGAACAACCGTTTACTATCTTCGTAAACGGATATGAATTAGTAACCCTAATGACTTTGCCGAAAGATTTAAAGGAGTTGACGGTAGGATTTTTAGCTTCGGAAGGAATACTAGAAAGTTTAAAGGAAATAGTAAATATTAAATTTTCTCATCGGAATACAATAATACAAGTTGAACTTAATAAAGAAATTGATATAAACCTATTTAAAAAAAGAACGTTAACTTCAGGCTGTGGGAAAGGAATTACTTTTAGTAACTTAAAGGACTGCTCAACCGCTGAAATTATAGAAAATAATTTGACCATCCAATCCGATCACGTAGTTAAATTAATGGTTAAAATGCAAAAAAGGGCAAAACTTTTTGATGAAACTGGAGGTACTCATACTTCAGCATTGGCCAGTAATGATAATATTTTTTATGTTATTGAAGATATAGGTCGCCATAATACTATTGATAAAATCATAGGTAAATCATATTTAGATAAAGTAGATTTAAATGATAAAGCAATCCTTACAAGTGGTAGGGTATCCTCAGAAATCATTATTAAGGTCCTAAAACAGAAGATCCCAATCCTTATTTCCCGTTCGGCTCCCACAACTGCTGCAGTTGAAATCGCAAGAGAAAAAAAATTAACCTTAATAGGTTTCACCCGAGGAAATAGATTCAATATATATAGTGACTTAAACAGAATAAAATATTAATAACTACTTAAAAAAACCCGCCTTTTGTTAGCTTCAAAGGCGGGTCATTTTACGTTTATTTAATTATTTTGTTCAAGCTCTTCAATCCGATCTAAAACATTCTCTAATTCTCTTTTCATATCTTCAGCATAATTTTTTAGTTCATTAATCTCATCTTCTTTTGTATATTCGGTTTGAGGATTGTAATTGGGTGCATATCCACCTTGTACATAGCCTCTATTAAATCCCCGTCTCATTCCACGGCCTGGACCAAAGTTTCTTCTAAAACCTCTACCCTGTCCAGGGCCTGGTTTAGTAAATCCTGGTGAATCGTAACCGGCACAATAACCTAAACCTCTTCCTGTTCTAGGTCCATATCCAGCTGGTCCTCTTCCATCTCCGCCTGGCATATATATCACTCCTTTGTTTTTTTATTGTAATTATATTATACAGGAGTTGTGAACATATGTCAATAACTAATTGTAACTTCCTCTTTCAAACGGGGTTTCTAATGAGGACTATGTTCATGCTTAGAATGGTCTCCATGGTCACAAATGTCACTATCAGTATCTAACTCATTATTTAAGTAAGCTTCTATACTATCTTCCACAAATCCTTTAGCACCTGTCACAACTTCAATATTATTTTTGTTAAAAAGGTCATAAGCACGCCTTCCCATTCCACCAGCTAAAACTGTGTCCACATCTAAACCATTAAGATATTTCGGCAAAAAGCCTGGTTGATGCCCGGGATTTTCTATTACATTTGAACTTTGAATTTCACAACCTTCCACTTCTATGATTGTATATTCTGGACATCTTCCAAAATGTTGGGCAACCTTCCCCTGATTTGTCGGTACAGCAATTTTTTTCAATTAAATCACCTCAGTTTATTTAATATTTTTTTGTATTTTATCCCAAATATTAATAATTTCTTGACTTACTTGAGAATCCTCTTCCCGCTCTACAACTAGTTCTGCTTTTCGCAAATAATCTACTATTATTGAAGAAAATGATATCTTTCCTACCAATTCTATTTTTTCTTCTTTTAAATATTTCTCTATTTCCTGGCTTATAGTTTCATTTATGTCATACTTATTTATCACCGCAAGGGCTGGAATACCAAAATGTTCAATAACTTTAGCCACTCTTTTTAAATCGGAAAATCCTGATTTAGAAGGTTCAGTTACAAATAGAACTAAATCTACCCCTGTTATAGATGATATTACAGGACAACCTATCCCTGGTGAACCATCTATTAATATTAGTTCTTTACCGAGTTTTTTCCCTTTTTCTACTGCTTTTTCCCTTACTTCACTGACCAGTTTACCAGAATTGTCCGCCCCTATATTTAAATTAGCATGAATCATAGGCCCAAATCTTGTAGTAGAGCTATAAATTTCTCCAGTCTCCATTAATCTCAATGAAAGGGCTTTTTCAGGGCACATTTCTACACAAACTCCACAGCCCTCACATTTATAACTATCTATTTCATAATCCAATGGACTTACAGCATTAAACCTACAGACCTCATTACAGATTCCGCAGTCAATACATCTACTTTTATCTTTAACTGCCAACTTATTGCTTTTAAAAATATTAGTTTCTTCCAATTCCGGATTCAATAACAGATAAAGATTGGGAGCATCCACATCACAATCTGCTAAAACTAAATCCCCTGCTAAATATGCTAAATTTGATACTAATGTAGTTTTACCAGTTCCCCCTTTTCCACTAATTACTGTAATCTTTTTCATCTAAGACACCTCTTATCTCTGCAAATAATGCTCTAAATTGTTCTTTCCATTCTGGATAATCTATTACAAAGGGGATTCCATTTGAGTAAAGGTGAGCAAATTCTCTTTCAAAGGGAATTTTTAATAAAATATCAACATCATTCTTATAACAGAAATCCTCGATTATATAGTCACTCTCTTCTTCTGCCCTATTGATAATAACTCCATACGGTATTTCTAATTCCTCCATCAGCTGACTAGCAATTTTAAGATCACTTAATCCAAAGGGAGTCGGTTCTGTTACTAAAATTCCATAATCACTATCTACTACTGCTTCTATAGTAGGACAGGTAGAACCGGGTTGAGCATCAATAATTACATCTTTTTGGATATCCGCTTTTTCTTTTAGGGCTTCGATTACCGGAACCGAACTTTCCTCTCCGATATTTAACTCTCCCTGCCAGAAATCAATACCATATTCAACAATACTATGTTTTAAAACACCTAAACTCCTATCAATTTCAATAATTGCATCTTCAGGACAGATCTTTTCACAACCTCCACAACTGTGACATAATTCTGGAAAGACCAATACTTCATCTAACATCATTGCTAATGCATTATATTCACAGAAATCCACACAACTTCTACAGGCTGTACATTTACTTTGATCAATTTCCGGTACTTTCCTATAAATATCCTCTGCTTTATCAAAGGTGGGGTTTAAAAAATACTGACAATTTGGTTCTTCTACATCAGCATCAAGCAACTGGATATTTGGTAAAGAAATAGCCATGTTTACAGCAACAGTCGTCTTACCTGTCCCACCTTTTCCACTAAGTACAGTTAACTTCATGTAGCTCATTTCCTGGGGGTTCCATTAGGAGAATTTAATTGAGAAAGTTCATTATTTTTAAATGCTTTTACTGCTTCACCTACGGTGTCATCTTTGGTGATATACATTTTGATCCCACCAGAAGTTAAAGTTGTATAGGCTTTCGGTCCTACACTACCTGATAATAAGGCGTCCACTCCCTGATCTGATATCAATTGAGCTGCACTTACGCCAGCCCCACTAGGTGCTTGTGCTGCTGAGTTTTTAATTAGTTCAATTCCCTCTTCTTCAGTATCTAAAATTGCAAAAAATGGTGAACGACCAAAGTGTTTATTTACTTTACTCTCAAGTCCCTCATTATTTGAGGCTGTTACTGCTATTTTCATATTACCAGCTCCTCCTATAATATAGTTATTTTCGATAATATTATACCACCATTATGAACATATGTCAATTATTCCGCTTTGTGTCCCCCAATTGTAGTTTTAATTCTTTCTTTAATACTACCCGGCTTCAAACTGCGCCCATAATAAAGAGATTGATAACCATATTTATTTTGAAGTTGGTCTTTTACCTTCATCAACTTAATTTCTCTTGCTCTGTTTCTAAAAATATTGAGTTGCAAATTAGCTTTATTAGAAAAGTTCCCTATACTGACTCTGACTTTTCGGACAGCCTGATTATTATAATTTTCCTCAAATAAAATAACAGCTGTTTCATATATTACAGAAGTTAAATTGGTATAAGTATCAATAGTCTTTTGGACATGAAAACCGCTTTCTAACTCTTCTTTACTATATACTAACCCCAAACTAACGGTTTTGCCGGTCATCTTACGATTTCGAGCACGTTGGCCCACTTCTTCAGCTAATTCAAAGATAACCGTTTTTATTTTTTCGGGTTCTATGTAATCAGAATATAAAGTTATTCCTCTGCCTAAATTCTTCCTTTCATCAAGATAATGACCCTCCACCTTCGAAAGATCTACTCCCCAGGCGTGATAAAAAAGTTGATTCCCCATTATTCCAAACTTATTTTCCAGATATTCTACGGGAAGCTGGGCCAAGTCTCCTACAGTTTTTACCCCTATTTCATTTAAATGTTTCGTTATTTGTCTACCAAGACCCCAACATTTTTTTAACGGCAAAGGCCAGAGTTTTTTTTCAACGTCATCATAGGTCCATTCTACTAAACCTTCTTTTTTTCCTCCATTATCCATAGCTACCTTAGCCAAAAACATATTGGGACCAAGACCCATACTACAGTTTAAACCAAAATTTTGTAGTAAATCTTTTTTGATCATCTTAGCTACTTCCCATTTGTCGCCAAACAGTCTTTCCGTACCATCTAATTTAAGCCATGATTCATCGATCGAATATACATGAATTGCATCTAGAGGGACATAATTATTAAATAACTCTGTTATCTCCAATGAAATTTTCACATAAAGACCCATCCTTGCCTCTACTAACTTAATCTTCGGGTCATCTGGAATCTGATAAAAACGGTCAGCTGTTTGAATATTATATTGCCTCTTAAGAGCTGGAGAAGCAGCCAAAACAACAGATCCGCTTCTATTTTTATCACCTAAAACTGCTAGCGGGGTTTCGACGGGGTCTAAGCCTCTGGATACAGCTTCAATGCTAGCAAAAAATGATTGCATATCAACACACAAAATACTTTGATGAGGTAAATTACCATAATCTACAGGTTTCAATACGATCCCTCCAAACATATGTATTAATGTATATTAATCTTAACATACATATGTTCGTATATCAACAAAAAAAAGAACCGGCTAACCAATATAGCCGGATACTGCCATTAAGCCATGAATTGTTGCTAACGCTGCAGTAAGATACGCAAGTCTTATATGGTGTTTCAGTGGGATTCTTGTCCAACCTCGACGGTTCATTAAAGGAATTGCCGCAGTTATTAAGAGTAATGAATAAGCAATAATTCCCAGGTAGATAATAAGAGGGTAATCACCAATATAGGTATAAGCAAGATTATTTAACCAAAGCATAAACTTCCTCCCCTGAATATTTTTTTGCTAAAATTGTAATCTATAATAGCCTTAGATAGAATTTGAGCATTAGTTTCTTCTCTTCTACAACAGTTGATATATGTTTATTAAACAAAAATCATAAATATCCTTCTTATTTCAGTAAAGCGATCTCAACTATATTTTTAAGTGAAATTTTTTTAATCCTCTTGTCTTTTATGATTAACTTCTTTAGCTGGGGATCATATTTATTAATATGAGTAGTAATCTCTCGGTATTCTTTTCTTTTATAATAGGTGATTTTAACCTCTATATTCTTTTCAATAGCTTCCTCTATCCTATAATTGAGAACTTCATAGAACTGTTCATCCAGGTCTGGTCTTTCTCTATTATTTTCACTTTCTTTCAACTCCTCCAATTTTTTTCTATGTTCTACCAGCATAAGAGAAGTCCATTTAATATTACCGCGATCTTTAATATCCAAAGTATCCCCCCTTTAATATCTCGAACATACGTTCTATTAACATTATAGCACCAAAAATTGATTTTGACAATATCAATTTTTTGTTTTTAGTTCTTCTGTATTTTGATCTACTTCTAATCGAATCCTATTTGAAAGAATCTTTTTAACCAAAATCTGATTACTTTTTGGAACAATCTTCACATTTGTCTTTTCCGGTTTATAATCATATTTAGAAACTTTATTATTAATTTCTAATTCATATTGCCCCGAAGGAATATTTTTGAATCCTGTTTTTTCTGCAGAAAATATCTTTTGAAAGTTCTGGTCCTCATTAGATATTTTAATATTAACTTTTTCTTTATTTTTTTATTATCAACAACTTCCTCTAAATATTTGTTTTCTTTATAATCTTAATTTGTGAACCTCTCCACCTAAATCAAAAGAAGATTTAGATAGAGCTTCTAACTACTTCATATAGATTAAAGTACAATTTATATTACTAGGCTAGTTTACAAGATGTTTGATATTTAACCGTTTTGACCTAAAAATTAGGCAATCCTTAATCTTGAAGGAGGGTCCACAACTCCATTATCCCTAGCCTGGTTAACAAGTTCAGGAATACATTTTTTATTCAAAAACTTACGCATTATATTTAGTGAGCCATTAAGTTCAGCATTTATAGTTAATCCAATATTTGATTTATTGTAATTCTCTTTATTTATTTTTTCTAAATCTATTGCAGTACAACTAAAAGTGTAGGCTTGGTTAACTGTTATTAACTCCACATTTTTTGATTTAATAATAAACCCCATGAACACTTAATTCAATACGTTTTAAAGCTTTTTAAGATCTGATTAACTTAAGAAAGTATTCTGTAACATTTAATTAACTGTTTGCAAGAATATAGTTATTGTAATAAAATACTACTTGTAAAGCATTAAGATAGTAAAATTGAGGAGGAACCTAATTTGAACATATTATATATTGGTTTAGGCGGTTTAATTGGAGCAATTTCAAGGTATGTACTTTCTATGTTCTTATTCAAAATATCAAGTTCTGATACCCCTTATTGGTCCTATTTGTTAAATATGATAGTATGTCTAATGTTAGGTTACGCTATGGTAATATTAAGTCAACAAACCATAAATGCTCTCAATCCCCTTCTTATAAAAAATTCCCTTCTAATATTTTTTATTACTTTTTCTATTTTCAGTTATAAGGCCATTTACTATTTTAAAAGAATAATGTTCATCCAAGCAGCTACTGTTTTATTTTATAATCTGTTTGCAGGTTTATTTTTTTTAACTATCGGCAATTTGATTGCTCAATCTATTTAATCAATAAGATAACTATGTTCGCATCGAGAAAGGGCAGATATTTTCATCTGCCCTTTTCCTACATTTTTTCTATTTTTCTTTTTTTTATATCTTTTTAACTTCTTATTATTCTCGGCTGTTCTGTAAGGGGAATCTTCAGAAAATTTATCGGCCTGCTTTTCTCCCCGGTCGTTTTAAGCAAGGTTTTAGGTGCTCCCATACAAATACCTGGGCAGGCCATCCCACCCAGTAAATATTTATTTAATTCCAAAAATTATAATGCAATATTTTTTTATTCAAGTAAACCTTCTAGAACCAGGTCAGCAGTTTTCTGATTAGTTGCAAGTGGAACATTATGTACATCACAGACTCTTAATAGACCTGTAATATCCGGTTCATGGGGATGTGAAGTCAATGGGTCCCTTAAAAATATAACACAGTCTAAGTTGTCCTGTGCCACCTCAGCACCGATCATTTGATCGCCGCCCAGAGGTCCGGAAGCCATGCGTTCTACTTTTAATTTGGTTTTTTGATTTACTATTTTCCCAGTAGTACCGGTTGCTATTAGTTCACATTCTTTTAGAAGTTCATAGTGACGATTTACAAACCGGACCATGTCATCTTTTTTCTCATCATGTGCAATCAAAGCCACCCTTCTCATCTAAAATCCACTCCTGTTTTTATTTTATATTTTCCAAATTAAAATGATAGATCCAGCTTTCTTTACTATATGTTTTTTCCTCTTCGGGAGGAAATACTAAAGAAGGTAATTTTCCGAAATCATTTTCAAAACCAAACTGTACAGCCATTAAAGCACAAAGGGCTGCATCGTACTGATCAGTTCCTACTTTTATATCATCAGGTATAACATTGTTTATATTTTTATAAGCTTTTGCAAATTTGCTGGGTTTGGATAGGGCAGGATATGTCTCTATAACATTAATCCTGTCTTGACTTAAAGTTGTGAAATTCAGATTTATCTGATGTTTTTGTTGCCAGTACCTTAAATGGCTTACAGCAACTGTGGTATTGTTACCCAAACGATCAAAAGTAGCAGATAACGGTTTTTTACCATATTTATCATAGATATACCTATCGGCTGCCCGATATGCCAAGGGATTAAATATTTCTTTTGACGGTTTTTTTATATATACTTCCTCCTGATTGAGGAAATTAACAAACTGCCGCGGGAAAGTAAGGGGAGCGTCTATCCCTATGATTAAAGTACTAAATGTATGGAAAGGTTTTTCAGATAATTCATTAATAATCTCTTTAAGTTCAAATAATTCATCTTTTTTCAACTGGTAATTCTTTTCAGAATAAAACCAATTAATTTTATTGTTTTTCTTATTTGCTTCAATAAAAACAAAACTATTGCTACTACCCATCCAACCCCCAACATCCCAACCAAGAGCAAAAATATTATCATCCATTTTATCACCTAAATTCGTTGTTCTTTTTTATATAATTAAGTAGATATTTTTCAAAACCTTTATTAAATTGGGTAGGAAGTAGATGATTAACTCATCTATCCGCTAAATTTACTATAATAACTTTCGCACGGTAAGAACTTTGTTTTCGGTTGCAAACTCATCCAGTTATAGTCAGCCTCAAATATGATTCGGGTACCTCGGACCAAGATTTTGCCCTAGCCTTCCTTCAGATTCGTAATCACCCACGACACCCTTTTCATCAGCTAATTCCTATACAGTGTTCGGAATCCAGGACTTTCACCCTATAGATTTAGTACAGGCCTATCGAACAACGAAAAAAGTTGCCTTTTAAAACAACTTTTTAACCATTAATAAACTGTTAAATTTAAGATCTTGATTTAAAAATACACCGGATAATAAAAATACATAAAAATCACTGCTGAATGAATTAAGGAAACCGTCAGCAAAGAAGGCCAAATACTGTCTGTTCTGGCAGCTGCCCAACCTCCAATTATCCCTCTACCCAGAAAAGTGTAACCCACTAAAAAAATATAATTTTGCACCGGGGGCAGTCTTATATCTAATATTAAAATAAATAATAAGAATAGAAAGGCCTGAATCAATACACCCCAAAATTTATTTAGCTTCAATTCTGCATATTGAATCAGTAATCCTCTAAAGAAAAGTTCTTCAGCAAATATTATTATAAAGAAATTACATATAAAATATGCAAGCAAACCGTATAAACCGCTAAACTTACTAAGCAAGAAGTAAGAAGGATATAATGTAGTATCCCTTCTTATATTATTAATAACTTCTCGGTAGGTACCAGAAAGAGGTTCCAGAACTATAAAGATTATTGATAATAACAGTAAATTAAGAAATAGCGCCAACAAAAATTCACTAAATTCAACTCCAGAAAAACCTACATATTTTGCATCTCTTGCAAGTAATACAGCTAAAAAAGCAAGTACTAACCACACCAATGTAAAAACTGGGATTTCAATATGATAAAGATCTGAAAAATAGAATAAAGAACCCAGCGATGAAATAATCCAGATAAAAAATAGATACCGTTTCATTTTTTAAAGCCCCCGCTTCCAAGGAATTCTAATAAATGATATTTAAATTGCATGGTAAAGACATATCTAGTATTAATTAAAATATTGGATCTTAAAGAAAGTATAGCATATTTTAGTAAAAACATCTATATTTATACATTAAATATAATAAGATTAAATCCTATTGTTTTAGCTTAGCATTTCAGGAGCGTTACCGAAGTTAATAGACTTTATAGAAGTATTATTGGCCCATCTCTCAGCATTCTTTATTACTTTTTGAACTAATTTGTTATGATAGGTTGGGTGACCCTCATCTCCAGGTCTAAAATAAAATATTTTACCCTGTCCTCTTTTATAAGTGATTCCGCTTGTGAAACTTCTCCACCTTCAAACCAACTTTTTACCCACTCCCCGCCCCTTCCTGTTGTCAAAAGCGAGGATTCTTAATAGTTTAAGCCTAGCTTCCAAATTGATATTACGCTGAAATACCCCGACTCTTAAAAGGTCTAGGCTTCCATTCAATTTAGCAACTAAGGGAGTTAGATTTATACCTTACTCCCCAGGGTAAGCTCAATTCACCTTCTAATCGATTGGGCTTAGCCTCTAAAGTGTTAATTGTATACTTTTTTAAAATATTTAAAGCTCCCACCCTATCCCTGTGTCCGACAAATGGGGGGAGGGTCAATATGTGGGTTTAAGAAGGTGCGAAAGCTTGTTGATAGACTGTACTGAGTATGGTTTATTATTTAACAAGCTCCTCCCTAATCTTGTCTTTGATTAGGTGGGAGAAGTTGACATAAAGTGTGCCCTTCCATTTTCCCTATATTATTTATTATTATATTTTCTGCTTGCACCCCAATAGAAAAAATTAATAAAGCTATCAATATTAGAATAATATTTAACTTCTTCATACCGGTCTATCTTATTTCGTGTTTATTGAATGAAGAAAACATTTATTTTTATATTCAATAATAGATAATAATTAATATTATATCTAATTTTCATGCTTTTTATGTTGCTCATTATAATTTTTAGTCCATTTAAATATTTCTTCTTTCTTCTTTGGTTTAGTAAAATAATAACCCTGAGCGTAATCACAATCACTAGCTTTTAGAAAAGCAAGCTGCTCTTTTGTCTCTACTCCTTCTGCTACAACTTTAATGTTTAATGAATGGCTAAGTTTTATAATAGATAATACAATATCTTGATTAGGAGATTTTTTCTCGATATTATCTATAAAGAACTGGTCTATTTTAATATAATCAATAGGCAGTTTCTTCAAATACTTTAAGGAAGAATAACCTTTACCAAAATCATCTAAGTAAATTTTCACATCTTTTTGTTTTAGCTGATAAAGTTTATTTATACTTTTAGTCATTTCTATCATTAAATCTGTTTCGGTGATTTCTATTGCAAATTTATTGGGAGCAAGTTTGCTTTTTTCTAAATGGGAAAATATGCTGTCTATAAAATTAGGATCCTGGAAATTACGTGCAGAAACGTTTATTGCCACATGGAGGTCCGTATTTTTTACTATTTGTTTGTATTCTTTTATATCTACCATACTTTTCCCTATTACCCAATCTGTTAAAGGTTCTATTAAGCTGCTTTTTTCGACTTTAGGAATAAATTGACCTGGTAAAATAAAGCCCTCTTTAGGATGATTCCATCTTATTAAGGCTTCATAAGCAGCAATTTCATTTGTTTTTAAATTTATCTTAGGTTGATAATATAACTCAAAATGATTTTCTTTTATTGAGCTATCTATATCACCCAGTAGTTCTATATTATTATAATCTACATTTAGTTCCTCTTTTTCATAGATCCAGAAGTTCAGTTTATCAGTTTTTACTTTATCTAGTGATAAAAATGCTTTTTCTATTAATCCCTCGAACCCGCTACCATCTTTAGGATAAGTAGATACTCCCATTACGATATCAGTAAAAATGGAAATATCTTTAAATTTGACCGGCTTATTGAGATACTTATTAAATTTACTTAACTTTTTTATTAGTTTCTTTTTATCCTGTTTCTCAATGTACATGGCATATTTACTGTCATTTATATAAAAAAGGGGTTTATTACTTTCTTCATATCCTGAAATATGTTCAATTAATATTTTTATAAACTGCGAAAAATATGTAGAGCCTATTAATTTATGTATATCAGAGTAATTTTTAATACTAAATAATATGAGATGAAAACATTCATCATTTTCTATCTTTTGATTTATAACATCTTGTAGTTTGGTTTTGTTTGGTAGCCCCGTGCTATCATGAAAGTAAGCAATTCGATGAATTTTATTTAATTGATGTTCAAGTAAATCAAATAACATGCCAGCAAAAGAACCTATTACAACGAAAAAAAACATTCTGAAAAACCAATTAATATGGGCCTGCATGATTATTTCATTAGTATTTATAGGCATATAAGGCCCCAACATCAACCCAGCTATCATGCCGGAAACAAACCCACCCCAACCTTTATAGAAATAAGCAGAAATCAGGATCGGTATATATACAAGATGTAAATAACTCTGCTGGGTTCCACCCGTATAATATACTATAATACTAGATAACATCAGCATTAATGCAATAATTATTACTGTAATAGGTTTATATTTATATTTTTGTATTTCAGTATAATTTTTAAGCAAATAATTCATTTTTAAAACTTACCTCCAGATAAAATTTTAAAGAAGCTATATTTTACTTTATTATTTATTCCAGAAGATATCCTTGGAATATATCTTCTGGGACCATACTGCCGCCCGTTGCCCATACTAAGTGATTTATATTCTCTCCTGTATCCCTCATCCCAACTTTTTTGATAAAACTATCCTGTTTGGCTTTACTTAAAACTGCTGGGCCTGGGAAACCTGCTAGGCCTGAAGGTTCTAATCTGATATTTTTTTCAACGTAAATTTCTTTCAATAACCTGAACAATATCTCATCTTGAACTGTGTATATCCCTGCTAAATAATTTTCCATAATATTTCCTACAAATTTAGAAGGGGTTCCAACTGCAAGTCCATCAGCTGCCGTCTTGTTATCAATTCCCAGATCTTGAACTGATATATTATTATGCTCTCCTGTCATCATACCAATTAACATCGCTGGAGAATGAGTAGGTTCAGCAAAAAAACAATGAACATTTTCTCCAAATACTTTTTTCAATCCAAAACAAATACCTCCCGGTCCTCCCCCTACTCCACAGGGAAGATATACAAAGAGCGTATTTTCTTTATCAACTTTAATATTTTTTCTATCAAACTGCTCTTTTAATCTCATAGCAGCTACCGCATATCCTAAAAATAAGTCTTCAGATTTTTCATCATCGATAAAATGTGAACGCGGGTTGCTTTGAGATTGTTCTCTACCTTTTTCAACTGCCTTACTGTAATCAGACTCATATTCCTTTACATTTACTCCTTTTTGACTGAGAAGCTTTTTTTTCCACTCTTTAGCATCATTAGACATATGGACTGTCGTTCTAAAACCTAATGTGGCTCCCATAATTCCAATACTCAAACCTAGATTACCTGTAGAACCAACAGCCAAAGAGTACTTTGAAAAAAGTTTTTTAAATTCAGTGTTAGCAAACTTCCTATAGTTTCCTTCTTTAGATATTAAATTATTTTTCAAAGCAAGTCTTTCCGCATATTTCAACACTTCATAGATACCTCCGCGGGCTTTTATAGAGCCGGCAATAGGTAAACTGTCATCTCTTTTTATATAAAGTGAACCAAAAATAGTCGAATTGAAGATGTTTTCTAAATTCCTTTTAAAATCAGCAATGAGTTCTACCTCAGATTCAATTAGACCATTGGCTTTTTTAGTTTCAGGAAAAACTTCTATTATGTATGGTTTAAATCGATTCAACCTTTCTCTTGCTTCTATTATATCCTCTTTGTTTAGATTTAAATCATTATGGTATTGAATTTTTCTATATTTTGGATTAAACCAGATAACTTCTTTTGTATTAATTATATCTTCCAATAAAGGATATTTGTTTTTCCACATTTCTAGTTTTTTATTAGAAAACATATTATACCTCTTTTCTTTGATTGATTAAGTATTATATTATTATTATAATATAAATAAAGATAATTATATAGTGGAGTGAAGTTATATGTATCAACAATTTAATTGGGGAAAAATATTAATATATATAGGAGTAACTATTGCTTTATTAGGTGCTATAATCACTGCTATAGATATTAACCTTAATTGGTTTGGCAACCTTCCAGGAGATATTAAAGTTGAAAAGGAAAACTTCAGGCTGTTTTTTCCTATAACTTCTATGCTTATTATTACTATAATCTTAAATTTAATAATATATGTAATAAGACTCTTTTTTTAATAATAAAAAGGGTAGTTACAAGAACTACCCTTTTTGTTAGAATAAGTTATTCAGCAAAGTTTTTAATTAATCTCTCTGCAGCATAATCTTCCCAGTCTTCCTCAACTTCATTCTCAGTATAATCATCTGTGATTTCCTTAAGGAAGCCAATCATTTCTTCTTCAGTTATATCTTTGCTCAGTTTCATTCTCACATTACTATTAAGAATAAAACCTGCATACCATTTATACCACTCCTTATCAAAACGACCGTCTAATTCATTTTGTTCATATTTATGATGAGCATTCTTGGCTTTGGATAATACATATCTCATATTTGAAACTAGATCTTTATTCATATAATATCCTCCTTTCATAAATCAAGACAAATCAGAACTACCTTATTTGATTTATTCTATAAATCTGGTCATTATTCCTTCTATATTAGGCCGATAAATCTCTATTATTAAATTCAATTAACGGCACCTTCTTTATTCGAACTTTTCTCTCCAATCATAACTGAGTTCCTTAATCCGACCTTTTTCTTCTGTTTCTTCAATCATCTTCAGACTTTCTCTAATTACTTTTAACTGTAATTCTTTATTATTTGGATCACCAAAAGGTGCTCCGAATGGAAAGTTAACACTCACTGTTCTCGGGGGGACTACCATTTCCGCTATTTCTAAGTACATATTTAAAGTAACTGTAGAAATACCGTTACTTTCCAATTCTCTCGCTATCAATCCCACGGATTGATTACATATCGGTCAGGTTGGTGCTATTAGAGCAGTTTTAACCCCCTCATCTTTTAATATACCTGATAGTTTTCTTGTATTATCTTTTAATTTTTGTGTTTTTAAACAGTACCCCATAAAGCTATAATGATTATTTGCTAGGGTGCCTATCTGATTATTTTCTTCTATTCCTTTCAGTAACTCTAAGGGAAAAGCGCAATTTAAATCCTCATTCACATATTTGTGGTCATAATGAATATGAGAAATTTCTAGAGTATCCAAATCTGTATTTTTCGGAATTAACCTGTAAGAAGGATCCCCGTAAGGATCTTCTGTATCAAAGGGTTCATCTTCTCTCAAATGAAACCCCCCTGAAGAAATCAAAACAAGTTTTAAATCTCTAATTTTTTTCTCTAAACTTATAAATGGAATCTTTTCTTTCGTGTTATCAACAAAATCAAAATTAGGATCAACATTTTCTCTCATGAATTGAACAGTTTTATCAATGTCCATCATATTCCTCCTTATACAATGTAGTATTTTTAAAAATATTTTACTCATTTAGGTATCTTTTTATACCAAGACCCTTCTAGATTTTTATAACATTAAATCTATTTCCTATTAGAAAAATAATCTTGCCTCATTAGTTTTTTTTACCTCTTGAATTATAGTTTTAATACAGAATGATTCTTTCACCCCGTTTGAAAGATGATATAATTTTTGCCAATCAATTCTATCTAAATATACCCTTCTAAACCCTTATTCATTATTATACTTTTAGAAAATATTATATTTTATTAATAATCGTTATAATTAATTATAATTCTTGAAATAACCAACTTATCCTGCAAAAAGAAACGTAGATTTAAATAATTTTAGGGTGCAAGGTTTAATGCACAGTTTTATGGTTTGAACCTGGTTAATAGCCGAACTTTTTAACTAACCCTTTTAGCATGTTGTAATAACAGTTTTAGGAACTTGAAATTAAACATCTTCCTGGGTTAGTTATAAATAAATTTCCAAATGGCTTTACATAACATTTTCTTACCTCTTTAAAGCTCGTTCCTTTTGGTAAAATCTTTTTAAATTTTTTACATTCTCATGACTCTTAAGAATGACTATTTCCTTAGATTTTTTAAAATTACTTTTCTAAATCCTAACTCTTTTAGCTAAATTTGTATTCCGATAAACGCCGATTCCAATCTTCACCTAAATCTCATGGATATTATTTTTAAAGGATAATTATTTTTTTTCGATAAATAGTACATAAGGAATAATAATATTTTTTATATAAAAGAAAGATATTAAAAAATGATATTCTATATTATATAAAGAGCAAGAAACAATTTATATTCTTAGCATGTCGAAAATTTATCTTATTTTTGAATAAAGAATATATAATAGATGAATAATAAATATTTATAATGATACTTAAACTCGTTAAATATATGATTAAAAAAATTTTAACTAATATCAAAGGAGGTTATTAAAGTGTCTCAAACAAATAAGTTTAAAAAGTTAAGGTTATTTAATTTAATTGTAGGTTTTATTCATTTAATACAAGCTATTTTGATGGTTTGGTTAAGTAGTGATTTTGCTATCTCTATTACAAGCTCTTATATGATGGGACCTCCCGGAACAGATAGAATGGGTACAGAAACTCTTTTTGATGTCAGGGTTGGTATTTTAGTTGCACTTTTTATGTTTTTATCCTCTATTGCCCATTTTTCTGTATCTACCTTTGCCTATAACTGGTATCTGAAAAACATTAAAAACCATATTAATCGAGCCCGTTGGATTGAATATTCTTTAAGCAGCTCATTGATGATAATAATTATTGCCATGCTGGTTGGTATCACAGAACTTGGGGTAATGGTTTCACTATTTATTGTAAATGCATCAATGATATTTTTTGGCTGGCTTATGGAAGCTTACAATCAAAAAACTAAAGAGGTGATCTGGTCTCCATTTATCTTTGGATGTATCGCAGGTGCGGCCCCTTGGATAACTATATTTATAAGATTAATCACCGCTAGTTCTAAATCACCAGTAGGTATACCTAACTTTGTTATCGGAATATTTATATCACTATTTATTTTCTTTAATATATTTGCAATAAATCAGTTTTTGCAATATAAAAAAATCGGCCGCTGGCAGAATTATCTCTATGGTGAAAAAATGTATATTGTATTAAGTTTAGTTGCAAAATCAGCTCTAGCCTGGCAAGTTTTTGCAGGAACTTTAATGTAGTAATTATTTATTTGTGAACCTCTCCACTAAAACAAACTAAAGATTTAGATGGAGTTCTCTTTAGACATTTAAGATAAAATTGCGGAGGTAAAAATGGATAAAAACTTGTCAAAAATACGGCAAAAACTCATTATAGTGGTAATTATTATAATGATTTCATCCTTTTTAAGTTTTTATAGCTTTAAACTCTTTCGTATTTCTGTAGGAATTTATAGTATAGTTATAAGTTTTATAATGTTTATTATTATCCTTAATACACAACAGATTATTTCAAATAACTACTATATATTCTTGGGAATTGCTTTCGGTTTTATTGGTTTTTGTGAATTTATCCACTGTTTGACATACCTGGGTTTAAATAAATTTATGGTATTTACTCCTCAGGTTAACTCCTCAATTTGGTTTTTAAGCCGGTTTACGTTAGCCCTTTCCCTGCTGTTATCCTTTTTATTTATTGATAAGAAGGTAAAAGTATATAAAATCGTTTTAGGTTTTTTGGTGTATTCGCTATTCTGTCTGAGTAGCTTATTTTATTTAAACGACATATTTTTCAGTAAATTACCATCTCTCACTATTAATAACCTTAAACTCAATAATAATTATATTATTATTTTTATTCTCTTAGTTACTATCTATTTGCTTTATAATACAAAACTTAATTTTAACGAAATCCATTATAATAATATGGTACTCGCCATTTTCTTTTTTATTATCTCAGAACTATTTTTTTTAGTACCAGATACCGTTGGTTATTTCTCAAAAGTATTTGCTCACATTACAAAGCTTTTAACCTTTTATTTCATATATAACTCTATTGTACTGACTAGTTTGAAAGAACCATATAATACTGTTTTCTATAGGCAAACCCATGCTAACAGGAAATTAAATGACCTTAACCATACTTTAGAATTAGTAACCCAAATCCACGAAATTATTAATTCGGATTTCGAACTAGATAACCTTTTTGAAAAGATAGTAAATATATTAATAAAGAAAGAAGACTATCAGATGGCTTTTATTGGAAAATATTTAAAAGAAAACTCCAGAATTAGAGTAAAATCCTCGGTGGGAATTTCAAGTGGTTTTCTAAAAAATAAAGCCCTAGATGTAAATAATGAGAATAATGCGATTACTCAGGCCGTCTATAGAAGGAAAATAATCAAAGACCACAACCCACAGGCTGTCCTAAATATCTTTAACAAAACAGATAATAATATACACAATTCTTTAATTGCCCTCCCCATATATTACAATGATACTATATACGGTGTTCTTGCAATTACTTCCTATAAACAAGATGCCTTTAATAAAAGAGTAGTTGAATTAATGAAAAAGACCACTCAGAACCTTGGTTTAGCAATTACCCGGTACTACACACAAAAGAAAATAAGGTATCTATCATTCCATGACCAGTTAACAGGCCTCTATAACAGAAACTTTTTCAGTGAAGAAATTAAAAGATTGGATACCTCACGAAAAATACCAATAAGTATTATCGTAAGTGATTTTAATGACTTAAAATATATTAATGACACTTATGGCCATAAAGTTGGAGACAAATTTTTAAAAACCTATGCTGAAATTTTACAAAATAATTCAAGAAAAGAAGATATAATCGCACGTTGGGGTGGAGATGAATTTGTTATTCTACTACCTAAAACTAATCAAAAAATTACAGAAAACCTATTGGATAGAATCAAGGAATCAGTTTCAAAAGTTAAAATCAAGGGAGAAGAACTTAGTATCGCCTGGGGATATGCAATAAAGGACAGTGAAGAACAAGATATTGAAGAAATATTTAAAAAGGCTGATGAAATTATGTATGAAAATAAAAAGTTAATTAAAAATAATAATAGGGAAAACCAAATTTAATTTGATCTTCCCTCTAATTTATCTATCCTGATTTTGAAGGCAGAATTTTTTTATTAAATATACTCCAATTGTACTCGAAAATTTACAGATAATACGGAGTACCCTCATGAATATTGTTTTTGGACTTATTTCTAACCTTTGCTTTCCAATTATTATTAGTGATCAATTTCTAATTTCAGGATTCTATCATCCTCTTTCCGAGGATTACCTCTACCATCTCGATTACTTGTCAGAAGATAAAGATCGCCTTCGGGTCCTTTCAGAACTTCTCTAAACCGACCGTAAACTCCTGAATAGTTTCCTTGTGCAAACCAACGTTCTATTCTATCAACTTCGTAATTATAATCCGATTGATGGGTTAGCTCAACCTTTATTAATGCCTCACTCCCTAGGGTAGCAATATAAAGATCATTATTATAAAAAGCTATGCCGGATGGTGGAGTAGCTTGCTGCCACATTATTAAAGGATTATTATATTCGTTGTCCTCAATATATCCAATACTGTTAGGCCAACCGTAATTACCCCCGGGTTCAATAACTTTAATCCGGTCTTTTCCCTGTAAACCTTCCTCGCCTGAAGGGCCATGGTCACTTATGAAAAGATGACCAGTTTCGGGATGCCAGGCTAAACCCTGTGGGTTTCTATGTCCTAAACTGTAAACAAATGAATCCTCAAAGGGATTATCTGTCGGGATGCTTCCATCCGGATTCAACCTTAAGATCTTTCCTCCCAGGTTATCCCTGCTCTGGGCAATACTGCGGTTCCAGGTATCACCTGTTGTTACATAGAGTTTATCATCAGGGCCAAAGGCGATTCTACCTCCGTTATGAACTGTACCCCCAGGGATTTCATCTAAAATAATTTCTTCATTATTACCAATATTATATTCATCAGTTAATCTAGCAACTCTATTATAGAGATTATTTTGTTCATCTCGATAGGTATACATGATATAAATATAGGGTTCTGTTGGGAAATTTGGATGATGAGCTATTCCCATTAAACCTCCTTCCCCTTCCGCTGCCACGGCTGGAACAGCATAAGGTTCTTCCTTTAGGATACCATTTTCTATTAATCGTATATTACCAGATCTTTCTGTTACTAAAGCTCGATTACTACCAGGTAAAAATACAAGTTGCCAGGGTATATTTAAATTCGTTACCCAATTCTCTACCGTAACTTCCTCAACTTCCTTCTTTAAAAAATCATTTGCGTCCTGTGGAACACTACCAACTTCAATATCAGCGTATATTATATTATTAAAAGTAAAGATTAAGGTGAAGAGTATAAATAAAACAAAAATCTTTTTCATTACAAAAACCCCACTTTCTATTATTATTTTTAAATATTGAAAAATATATTTCAAATGAGGATATTTTTGAATATTTAAAAATAATTTCTCCTAGGTTATCTTATCTACAATTACATTATATAACTTTATGTATTTTTTTTAAATTTTTTGAGCATTAAAAAAAGCCCCTTATCTTTGAACTTAAAAAAGGGACTAAAAACCGTAACAACTATTTGGTTTTTTTAGATAAGGATTTTCGTTATTAATCATCTTAATTTCACCACCTTTGACTGAATTTATTAATTATAATCCTTATCTTCACTTATGATCTATACCACTCTTGATTAAAATCATTATATTTGTCCTCCCTTATTATTTTATAATCCCATTATTTTATATGAGTCAAGCCTGGTGTTTTCTTTTCTTGCTTGCTTATATTGCTGGTTATAACTGCGATCTTCCAATCTAAAAAAACTACTTAATTTTGTCATTTATTTCACTCCCTTCAAATTATTTTTCCGTTTACATTATTTCACTTCTGTACTCTTCCATCCTTAACTTATCCTCAAACCTATTTTTACGATGTTTTTTTAAAGATTTGCTTTCTAGAGAGAAGAAGTCATTTAAACACCTTTTAAACATTATTTTCACCTCCTAAATATTTAATCATAACTTTCTAAAAATATTGATGGATGTATTCTTCTGTAATTCTCTTGTTTCGTTTGTTTAATTTAATTTCCTTGCGTAAATTTTTGTTTTCAATCAACTGAAATTCTCTGTTTCCAAACATTTTTATACCTCCTTTGTGCTTTTGTTTTTTATTATATACCTATTATAACCATTTATTTAATTAATGTCAAGTAAAATATTAATATTTTTAATATATTTTTAAATATATTTAATATTTTATTTAATAATCAGTTATTTTAACCCTATAAAGGTGCTTTATATCAATAATTTAAAGAATATATATTAAATAATTAATTTATTACTTAATTTTTTAAATATATATGACATAACATTAAAATATTTTTTAGTTAATTTTATTATTTCATAGAAAAATCCCACTATAAAGTGGGACATTTCAAAATATTTTTATAATACTTTGGATTTAATTTTGTTCTTCTAGCCGGCTTTTACCTTTTTTCTCTCTATACATCATCGTATCTGCTTTATTAAAAATTTCTTCTAACTCTGTATTCTTGTTTTTCCTTACAGCATAACCCAGCGAAATACTTAGTTTATGTTCTGCTGTTTTATTATGCAATTTTATTTTCTCTGTTATTCTGTTGATTATTTTTTTGGTCTCTACCTTATTTGTCTCGGGAAGTAAGATAGCAAATTCGTCTCCACCAATTCTTGCTAATATATCTTCTTCTCTAATTATTTCAGATGTTATTTCAGCAGCATCTACTATATGCTGATCTCCACTCCGGTGTCCAAATGTATCATTTATCTGTTTTAACCAATCTATATCTGCAATGATTATACTGGTCGGTATCTTTCTTGAGTTACTAAGTCTCTCCATTTCATTTTCAAAATACCTTCTGTTATAAAGACCTGTCATTTGATCATGAAAGGAGAGATATCTTCTTTTGGCTTCTTCTTTTTTTCTTTCAGTGATATCATTATATATACCATAGATACCGATCTGTCCTTCGTCTAACTTGATAGGAAAAGCATGTATAGATACATTGATTATTTCCCCTGAATTAGTTTTTCTTATCGATTCCGTTTTAATATCATTTCCATCCATTACTTTCTGGGTGTAGTAAATACCTTCCTCTTTTTTTTCTTCAGGAGTGATTAACTTGTCTATATACTCCCCCAATGCTTTTTCTCTACTATATCCAAATATTTCTAAAAAGTGATCATTAACTTTTAGTATAACCCCTTTGTTATTTAATAATACTATTCCTTCTGTAGATTCGTTAAAAAGCTGTTCAAAATATGCTTTCTGTCTTCTCATCCTGTTTGAAATTTTAACTTTCTGGTCTATATCTTCTACAAAACCTAAAAATTGATTTTCACCAATCATAATTCCATTTACTCTTGCATAAAATAGATGCCCGTTTTTGGCCTTAAACCGTTCCTCTAGTTCAATTTTTTCTTCCTTTTTAAATTTCTTTAAAATATATTTAATTTGTCGTTTACTTTTGGTAGATAATTCAAACAATTTTTTATTTAATAGTTCTTCTTTACTGTACCCCGTCATCTGGCAGGCCTGTCGGTTTACCTCTTTAATTTCACCCTTCTCGTTAACTACAAATACTCCAACCGGCGCGTTTTCAATATATGTTCTGAATTTTTTTTCATTTTCTTTCAATTTCTTCTGTGCCTTCTTTTTATCATCAATATCTAGATGGATACCCACTGCTCTTAACGGATTACTATCCTCATCTCTTTCAAAAACTTTTCCTATCTCCCTAATCCATTTATAATCTCCATCTTTAGTTTCTAATCTATGTTCTACTTCATAATATTCTGTTTTTCCTTCCAGGTGTTTATTCAACTCTTCATTTACTTTTCCTTTATCTTCATCGTGTAATAAATTATACCATGAATCTATTGTAGGTTCTATGTCTGAGACGTCATAACCTAGCATGGAAGTCCAGTTTTCATTAATATCTAATTTATTGCTTGTTAAATCCCATTCCCAAATACCTAAATTGGCAACTTCTACTGCCAGTTCCAATCTTTTTTTGGTTTCTCTCAATTTTTTATTTCTTTTTTTCTGGAATGTAATATCACTAATAAAACCAAGTAAATACTTGATTTTACCGCTTTCATCATAAATACCTCTACCCTGTTCCCAAACCGATTTAACTTTACCATTTTGGGTTTTTATTCTGTACTCCAAGTTATATGAATCCTTGTTTTCAACTGCTTCCGTGACCTTTTTCCATACTGAGTCTTTATCCTCTGTCAAAATCATATTCCCATAAGAGATTTCCTTGTCTTCGAGTATTTCTGCAGCTGAATACCCTGTTAAATTGAAACACCCCTGACTAATATACTTCATTGTCCATTCCTTATTATATAGACATTGGTATGCCATGCCCGGTAGAGAATCCAATATTTTTTTGAAGTCATCTTTTTGGTAAGTGCTTTTATTAATCATAGTTATTCTCCCTGAAATACTTTTTTAAAAGATATACATTTGCTTTCTAAATACAATTATTAATATATATGATATCAAAAATAATAGCAAAATTCCAATAATGTCTTTAATTTATTTGTTAAATTTTTTTGACATCTTTTTATATAACCTTTCAGTATCTTCTTTTTTACACAGTTCTGTGCCCGGTGTCATTACTGCTGATGATCCAGCGGCAAGTCCATATATTATAGAATCTTTTAGACTGTTACCTTTAGCTAAACTCAATACGATACCGGCTACCATACTGTCTCCAGCCCCTACTTTACTTTTAATGGGAACTGTCGGGGGCCTCATAAATTTTGCGATGTCTTCTGTTACAAAAAGTACACCACCAGCTCCCAATGAAATCACAATTACACTACAACAGTTATCTCTGATCAGTTGATAAGCGGCTTCCTTTATTTCATCATCCTCTTTTAATTCTCTCTCCATTAGGCCCTGAAACTCTCCCAGATTTGGTTTTATTAAAAAAACCCCTTCCTTCATAACTTCTTTTAAAGGTGGTCCTGCTACATCAATCACTACCTTTGCACCTTGTTTCTTGGCTTTTTTTGCTAACTCTGCATATATATTGTCAGGTACCCCTGCTGGAATACTACCACTGATTACCAGATAGTCAGGAAAAGGGTTTAAATCCGAAACTATTTCAAAAATTTTTTCAATTTCTTTTTCATTAATTACAGGGCCGGGCATACCAAAGCGGTATTGCAAGTTTGTTGCCTTTTCTAATATTATTAAATTCTCTCTAGTTGAATTATCTATTTTAACTGCTCTTTCATCCAGACCTTCTTCTTTAAGCAACTGTCCTAACCTTTGACCGGCAAATCCACCTGAGGTATATAAAAGGAGGGAGTTTCCTCCTAATTTATGGATTGCTCTTGAAACATTAATACCACCACCACCGGGTTCATAAAGTGGTTTATCACAATATAATTTATTTTCTGCCATCACGTGTTCTAGACTTGAACTTTTATCTATAGCAGGGTTTAAGGTAAAGGTAACTATTTTTTCCATTTTAATAAGGCCCCCTGAATGCTCTTTTTTTTATTCCTTATCTATTAGTTTAAATATTAAGTCATATTGTCCTGCCTTTAACTTTAAAACAAAAAAATGCCGCCCTATCTCGGGCGGTTTTATTAGATAATTTCTTTTAAGCTATCTTCTTAATTCATTTAATATTTTGTTCAGTTCTTCTTTATCTATCTCACCCTTAGCATATCTTTGTTTTGCTATTTCTATAGGGCTTTTATCGTCTTCACTTCTGGATTGGTAGTTACTTCTTGGAGCGTGGTTTCTTTTATTATTATGCAAACTAATATTTGAACGGGAAATTAGATATATTATACCAACTATTATTACTACCCAAAAAAGTATCATATAGATACCTCCTCCGAAAAATCCCATATTACCATATCCGTAGTGCATCATATATTTTCACCCTTCCTTCGTTTTTAATATAAATTCATATTAAACTTTAACTTATTTTTTATATTCGGGCTCAATATTGACCCTTCTTAAAGTATTCGCATTTGTAACAACTGTTACAGAACTGGATGCCATCGCTATCTCTGCTATTACAGGATGTAATAATCCAAGAACAGCAATTGGAATTGCTATAACATTGTAGATAAACGCCCAAAATAGATTTTGTTTAATTTTCCTAAAGGTTGCTCTCGATAACTTCACTGCTGTAACTACAGATGATAAATCTCCTCTAACCAGGGTAATATCTGAAGATTCAATCGCGATATCTGTACCGGTCCCGATTGCTATTCCTACATTAGCCTGTGTTAAAGCTGGAGCATCATTGATCCCATCACCGACCATTGCTATGGTACCGAATCTTTCCTGTAATTTCTTGATTTCATCAACTTTTCCATCTGGCAGGACTTCAGACACCACATGATCGATTCCTACTTTATCTGCAATTGCCTGGGCAGTTCTTTTATTATCACCGGTGATCATGGCTGTTTCTAATCCTAATTCTTTTAATTCATTTATAGCCTGAATAGAATCTTCTTTTAAAGTATCAGCGACAGCAATAATCCCAATCACCTGATTACCTTCCGCAGTTAACATTGCTGTTTTCCCTTGGTCTTCTAGATCATGCATTTTTTCTACTATTTCGTCTTTAACTTCAATACCATTTTGCTTCATTAGCTTAACGTTACCTACAAAGGCCTGAGTTCCCTCTACTTTTGCTTTAACCCCTTTCCCGGTTATGGCATTAAATTCTGATATATCTTTAAGTGCTAGATTATCATCTTTTACCTTATTTACAATTGACTGTCCTAAGGGGTGTTCAGAACCACTTTCTACGCTTGCAGCAACCTGTATCACCTTATCTTTATCATAATTATCAAGACTCACAATGTCCGTTACTTCCGGCTTACCTTTTGTAATCGTACCTGTTTTATCAAAAACAATGGTGTGAATATCCTTCATGGTTTGAATTGCCTCACCTTTTCTAATTAACACACCATTTTCTGCTCCCATACCACTACCCACCATTAATGCTGTGGGAGTGGCCAGTCCAAGTGCACAGGGACAGGCGATCACGAGTACAGCAATTGTAGCGAACAAAGCTAGAGTTAAAGTGCCTAAAGTAGGATTAACCCAGGGTATAAAACTTTGAGCCCAAAATCCTACACTCCGGAATGTCTCCGGAAAGATAAACCATAAAACAAATGTTGATAGGGCTATTATAATTACCGTTGGTACAAATATTGAGGTAATTTTATCCGCAAATTCCTGAATAGGAACTTTTGTACCCTGTGCTTCTTCAACCATTTTAATAACTTGCGATAGAAATGTATCTTTCCCAACCTTGGTAGCTTTAACTTCTATTAATCCATTCTGATTAACAGTCGCTCCGATCACTTCATCACCGACTGATCTTTCAACCGGCATTGATTCACCAGTAGCCATTGATTCATCAATTGAAGTATTTCCTTTGACTATTTCACCATCAGTTGGTATTTTTTCACCGGGTTTAACTACCATAATATCACTCGGTTGAACTTCTTCGATAGGTACTTCTTTTTCTTCTCCGTCTTCTATTATAGTGGCAGTCTTGGCTTCCATTTCAAGCAATTTTTTAATTGCCTGGGAAGCTCTACCTTTTGCTTTCTCTTCTATAAATCTACCGGTCAGGTGAAAAGCCATAATCATGGCTGCTACACCTGCATAATTTGCCATTGGTGTGAAAAAGACAAATGGCCCGGTTATAAAGGCAGCTCCTGTACCCATTGCAATCAAGACATCCATATTGGCTCCACCGTGGGTAAGCGATTTATATGCAGATATATAAGTCTGCCTACCATAAACTAATAGAGGTGGTAACGCCAATACAATCATACCTAGATTAAATATAGTATGATTAGGCCAGGCTACACCAAAAAACATTTCCGGTATCATCCAGAGCATGATCGGAATTGTAAAAAGCCAGGTTCTTACCATTTTATTTTTTGCTTTTTCAACTTTTTCCATGTCCTCTTCTTTTGATTTCTGATATTCTTCTTCATCAAAAAATTTAGTCAGTTCATATCCGGAATTATCTACCAACTCTTCTAACTTATCTTTTGATATTATATTAGAATCATAGACAACAGTACCCGTATCATTTGCAATATTTACATTTACTTCATATATGCCGTCAGCTGCAGCAAGCGTCTTCTCGACATTCTGTGAACAGCTTGCACAATTCATTCCACCTACTTTAAATGATATCTTTTCTTTTTTTCTCTTTACATCATACCCACTGTTCTGAACAATTTTGATTAAATCTTCGAGATTAATTTTAAGAGGGTCAAACTCAACACGAGCTTTATCAGTTGCCAGATTTACATTGGCTTCTTCTACACCCTCTTTTTTATTCAAAGCGTTTTCTATGGTCTGAGCACAAGCTGCACAGCTCATACCTTCTATATTTAAAGATAAACTATCTCTCATTTGAATCACTCCTTTTGATTACTAATAGGGCTATACAGATAAAAACTAATATACTTTAGTATATTTATCAAGTTTTAAGGTTTTTTAAATACAAATTTTATTTTAAAAGTAATTAATTATTACTTTATATGTTATTATTATTTGACTTACTCCCCAGGGTAAGCTCAATTCACCTTCTAACCGATTGGACTTACCCTCTAAAGTGTTAATTGTATACTTTTTTAAAATATTTAAAGCTCCCACCCTCTCCCTGTGATAGTTAAACCCGCCTTCACAGTTAAAGTTTCTTGCTTTGGGTTGATGTCTTTTACCACAGCTAGGACACCTCCTAGAAATATAAGATTCTTCCTGGTACCCAGTTACAATACCAACAGATTTAGACTTATACTCAACCATCTCGGATATTTGTTTAGCTACCCATTGATCAAGTTTTGGGTTAGTAGTGGTACTAAACTTAATATTGTCTCTAAGCCCTTTAATA
>JAWOEZ010000070.1:0-2883 GCA_046482435.1 Halanaerobiales bacterium | reverse complement strand
ATCTTCAAATAATTTAAATAGAAACAATTTAAAAAAGAAGGTCTTGCCAATGTCTAATTGTAGTATATAATCTTTATTCCCCTTTCGCTGAGTTAAGATTAAGAATTTCTTTAAAATTGAAGAACCTGATCTAGGTTCTGTGTATTTTGTAGTCCTAACACCTAATAAAAGATATGCTCCGATCTGTCATGCATGTAAAAGTAAAGCTGAAGGTATACATTCCTGGCATCAAAGAAAAATAAGAGATCTCGATATACTAGGTAATAAATGTTATGTGGTCCTTCATTACAGAAAGATTTACTGTCCTAATTGTGGTACAAAAGTTGAAAAAACAGGTGTTACTTCTCCGGGCGGACCTCAGGTTACTAACAGACTTGCCCAATATATCCATGAACTATGCCAACATATGACTGTAAAAGAAGTGGCAGAACCTCTTAATTTAGACTGGGAAACGGTAAAAAAGATCCATCAAAAGTTTCTCAAAAAAGAATTTGGAGAAACCGATTATTTCCATTCAGGATTACTGGCGATAGACGAAGTTTCTTGTGGCAAATATCATTTAATAGCCAGCTATAATAGAGATGTGATTGATAAACTAAGAGGAGCTAAACAGTGTAATAAGTCAAAAGATAAACCCGAATATAAGATTTATAAAGGCAGCAGAGGGCTGCTTTTCAAAAATGAAGAAAATCTAAAAGATAAAGAAGTGGATAAACTCAAAAACTATTAGAAATAAACGAAAAGCTTTCTCTAGCATATATTTTAAGGGATAAACTTAAAGAACTATTTGAATACCAGCCTCAAAAAAACTAAAAAAAACCTTAGACAAATTTATTAGCAAGATCAAAGCTTCAAATATTAAGCCACTCAAAAAATTGCTAAGAAATTAGATAAAGGCTGGTATGGTATTGTGAGTTATGCTTTACATCCAATTCATACTTCAATATTAGAGGCTGTAAACAATAAAATTAAAGAGATCAAAAGAACTGCTTTTGGTTATCATCACTCAGAATATTTTAAACTTAAGGTAAAACAGTGTTATCCAGGCAATTAGAATAAATTTCTACCAACTGGAAAGTAGGAAAACCATTTTTATTTTAAAAGTTATTTAATTACCGAAGTTCAGCCGATAAAAGCCCTCTGATTTGACCGAAGAAGATAATATACTTCTGATTCTTATAACAGTTATCGAAACTCGGTAAATGATAATATCATTCTAACATCTTCCTTCTACTTGTACTTCCCGTGTAGTAAATAATTATTTAAATTGATGCTGAAAAACAAAATCCTTTTATATAATTACTGGGATAGAATATAGGGAATTATTCCTTTTTTTGTATATATTATCGAATCTTATACTAATTATAATCTATAAAACTTGGAATGAAAGTTTTTATCCATATATAACTATTTTTAAATCGCTACTGTTTATCTGGCTTTTTGGAGATAATAATTCTCTATTATTCTTTTTACTATTAATATTTGCAGAAATTTTACATTTTATTTATAATAATTTTGACTTTCTCTGATAACATATTGAATAAGATGACAAGGATACTAAATTAGGGGATTGAAAATTCTTAATCAAATGTCTCTTATCTTTTCTATTATTTTACGTACCTTGATTTATTACCCATAAGATTATCTGGTTTAATGATTCAGTAGAAAATATACTAAACTATTATACCTAAAATAATTTTAAAAACATTATTATTTCTTTAATTTATAATCTGTAACTTATTTCAATTAACAATGATTTTAGTCTCTTTTCTTAATGCTTAACAAAAGTTTAAAAAGAAAATGAGACTATTTAAATAAGATAATTAATAAGGAGGTCTAAAAATGAGGAATTTAAGAAGAAAGAAGCTTATAATTATGATAAGTGTCCTAGCTTTATTTACATTAGCTCTTGTTGGATGTACTAATGGTGAAGTTGAAGAACCTGTTGAAGAACCAATCCAAGAAGAAGGGGTAGAAGAACCGGTTGAAGAACCTGTTGAAGAACCCGAAGCTGATGATACTTCAAATGAACAATTTTAAAAGTTAAGAACTTTACTATAATTGTTTGTTTAGTTTTAAAACCAAAATATTGTTTACAATAAATTAAGAGTTGCCCGGAAGTTATCGGGCAACTCTTAATTGTTTATAAAATTAACTTCCTTTCCAGATCTATAAATTATGCCATTTTAAGATTAGCTCTCTTTCCCGCTGACCGGTATAATTATTAGATAGTTATGGGCGAATTATATTTAAATGGTTATTTTAATTCAAAATTTGTTTTATCCCCTTTTTGAGGTCTTTCGCCTTCTTAATTTTCGATTACTCTAACGACAGCTGCATTATCACCTAGGCTGATAATTTTTGCTGTTCCTATAGATAGGGTGATTGTAATGTGTCAAGACCTTTTAGAGTTAACTCTCCTCTTAGTTTTTCTGATAAATTATAATTACTTCCACTTTTTATAATAAGTTTTTCATTTAAAACTTTTATTACCTCTCCTAAGGTCCTGTTTTTCAATGATTTCATAAATATAATTTTTTTTGGTAGATAATACTTTTCTACTAATCTCTCTCCGCGTTATAAATTTTTTTATCTTATCCTATCATTCACCACTTTCTGTTTTAGAAAATCTCTTTTCCTCCACTAGCTTTTGTCTCCATATTTACACTATCATCTATCTGTTTCATAGTTTCTACCCGTTACTTGACTTTTCACCTCTATTTAAAGTTAATAATACTGAAAATATGTTCGCTCTAATAATTCTAAGATCTCCTTTTAAATGAAATACTTTAAAACATCTAATTAAATCTCTAGTTGTTTTCATTTCAGGGAGTATATAATTGGTTCTCAAGGTCAAGTATGATAAAATAACCATCTCTTTCA
>JAWOEZ010000026.1:0-2536 GCA_046482435.1 Halanaerobiales bacterium | reverse complement strand
CTGTAATTATACCAATCTTTCTCTGGCCACCTAAAATCCTGTCCATAAGTGGAATCTGTAATAATGAAGACATGAATACCGGAATATCAAGAGCTTTAGCCATTTCATCCTGAAGAACAGCCATAAAGCCACAGTCTCCTGTAATAGCCTTTACCCCTGCATTTTCTAATTCCTTCCCGGCTTCTATAAACTGCTTTAAAAGCCTGGTTGGATCAGAAAACATCTCGGAAATAGTTGCCTCTTCAATAACTTTATATCTAACAGGATAATCATAACTTAATGCACAGGCAACATCTCCTGGGATAGTTGGGGTTACTGTTTTTAAAAGAATTATCCCGATACTCTCACCAAAACTGACCTGATTTGTATTTGGAGATTTAATTAATGACATTAAATAATCCTCCCTCTATAAATTAAAATTATCTCCTTAATACTCGCTCATTCGCAGTTTTTCCTTTTTCTTTGAAATAGAAAAGTAGAAACCTAAGGTATAAATAATAATATTTGGAAATATAGAGGCGACCTAAATAGACTAATCTATCTCTTTTTTTAAAAATTCTCTATGGTCGCTTTGGATCTCCACATAACCATGGCGGTCTTACCTCCCATATCTCCCAGGATCTATGTCCCTACATTCCTTCGTCCTACCTTCCCATGGGTGGAGGCCGGATCTGCTCCTATACCGGGTCTTAGATTTAAACTAAGCCCTAATGGATTATATAACTTCCGGCTAATCCTGTCTTCCTCTTTCAAAGTGCTATTACTCAACCTTAAATGAACTTTCTTAAATCAATAAATTCATTAATAATACGATTAAAACTTAAGCTGCTTCCTGTAAATTCAAATTCCTCTCAATATCACTCATCAACTTTTTGCCATCATACTTTACCTGTTTTTGTCCCAGTGCAAAAAATATTCTAATTAGTTTGCAGGCTAGAGCTATCATTGACTGTTTAGGCTTTAAAGGGTTATTCTTTCGTGTAGTATAATATTCATGGAGCTGCTTAAACTCCTGATTATTAGCCAGCATAGGCATCACTACCCTGTATAATAACGCTCTTAATTTAGGCCTTCCTCTTTTAGTTATCCGGGTTTGACCTTTATGTTTGCCTGAGCTGTGCTCTTTTAAATTTAAACCTGCAAGCTTTTGTATCTGTTTGGGATGGCTATAATTATTTATATCCCCAACTTCAGCAATAAACCCTGCTACTGTAATTAAACCTACACCTTTTACTGACTCCATATACTTAGCCTCTTCCATATTTCCTAGAAGCTTTTCTACTTTTTCTTCAAGTAACTCTTTTTGCTTATTTAAAAGTTCATATTGTTCAAGTAGGTTTCTTAATTCCAACTGGGCAAACTTTCCACCCTCTTTGATTCCTATTGAGTTTAAGGCCGCCTTTTTAAGCTTTCTGGCTCTTTTAATTCCTACAGCTCTATTAGCACCTTTTTTAAAAATCTCCACTATTTCTTCCTCAGTTTTATCAACTACTGACTCAGGTAAAAAGATCTCCTTTAAAACTGCAATCGAGGCTTTCCCATCCCAGTTTTTAAAAACATTTTCATACTCAGGAAAGTATTTATCTATCAATTGCTGTACTTTATTTGATATATTGATTATATTTTTAATTAGTCTTTCTCTATGGGTCATTGCTACTCTTATTTCTGCATATTCTTTTACTGGCATATGCGGTATTGAATATCTGCCTTCGACAACAAGTTTGGCTATGACTTTAGCATCTTTTCTGTCTGTTTTAGTTGGTGAATTATCATCTAGAGATTTGCTTTTATTAACATGGGCTGGGTTTACCACAACCCTCATGAAATCTGTGTTTCTCCTTAAATATTCTTCTAATGCTAACCAGTAATGTCCTGTCGGCTCCATGCCAATTATTACATCGGTTTTATCTTCCTTCTCACTTACTTTTTTTATCCAGTGTAGAAGTTTTTTAAAACCTGCTTCATTATTTTCAAAAAAGATTGCCTTATCATATTCTATTCCTCTAAAATCAAAGGCTCTTGCTGCATGTTTGTTTTTGGCAATATCCACCCCAACCACCAGTGTTGAATTTTTTACTTGCATTATCTTTTCATTTTGAGTATAATTCATATTAGATACCTCCTTGGTTTTTTAGAGATCAGACTGACCTCTGATACTCCGTATTATACCAAGGGGGTATTTTTTTGTCGAGGTTGGTTTTTATTCATTACAGGAATGCTCCTATATCATCTTTATTATCAACCGACATCTTATACTCAATCTTCTCTATTCCCTTTTCCTTAGCATATTTTTTTATCTTTTCTCTAGAATCTGAAATAACTTTCTCATCGCCGACCTGGAAAATTTCATATTTGCCTTTTGACATGAATATCCTCCTTAATTTAAAGATATTAAAAGTTTTTATAAGTCCACTCTAATATTTCAGTAATATTTTCACAAGTCTGTCTTGTTAATTCATCTTCTTCATAAAACTCAACTTTATCCATTTTAAGATCAAAATCTGGAGTTAATATAATATGTTTTAATAAATTAATA
>JAWOEZ010000074.1:0-32990 GCA_046482435.1 Halanaerobiales bacterium | reverse complement strand
AATTTATTCAAGGGGTCCTGAAAGCTGACAAAATAATTAATTTTTAGATTATTATATGGTATTTAGCAGAGTTATTAAGTAAAAGAGGAGGTTAATTATGGGTGAAAGGTATAAAGATCAAAAGTGGAAAAATGCAATGAGAGTCAGAGTAGATGTCAATAATATGTTTGAAGAATATATAGGTAAAGAACATGGAATTAAATTAAAAGAAGTAGATGGAATGGCAGGGGCAATAAAAAAAGCCCATCAAAATATTAATAGGCAGTATGATAAAGGTGAACTAGGTTTTATTGGTTTACCGGACTCACAAGAAGAAGCTGTAGATCAAATAGAAAGATATGTTAAAGAAAATAAACAAGATGTGGAAAATTTAGTTATTTTAGGTATCGGTGGTTCAGCCCTGGGTAGTATTGCTTTACAAACCGCCCTTAAGGATGCCTACCATAATTTAAAAGAAAAGGATGATGTGCCTAATATCTTTGTACCAGACAATGTTGACCCTGAAAGGTTTAAAAGTTTATTAGAGACTATAGACTTAAAAAAAACTGTGTTTAATGTAATATCTAAATCCGGTACTACAGCAGAAACAATGAGTCTATTTTTAATTGCTAGAAAGTTGGTTGAAGAGGAAGTGGGTTTAGATAAGATCAGTAATCATTTTATAGCAACTACCAGTAAGGATTCGGGATATTTACGTGTCATTGCTCAAAGGGAAGGCTTTAAGATGTTTTATATCCCGGATAATGTGGGTGGCCGGTTTTCTGTTTTAACTCCGGTTGGTTTAGTTTATGCTGCTTTTGCAGGTATAAATATCCGGGAACTTTTAGCCGGGGCAGCTTACATGAAAGAACTTTGCTCTTCCCCTAATGTCTGGGAAAATCCAGCCTACATGAATGGTACCCTTCAGTATCTGGCATACCAAAACGGAAAAAAGATGTCAGTAATGATGCCTTATGCTCATGCCTTAAAAGATGTGGCAGATTGGTACCGTCAGCTTTGGGCAGAATCTCTAGGCAAGGAAAAAAGCAGAGATGGTGAAATAGTGAATGTAGGGCCGACTCCTATAAAAGCACTGGGGGCTACAGATCAGCATTCCCAGGCCCAGCTCTATATGGAAGGGCCCTATGATAAAGTAGTTAATTTTATTGAAGTAGAAAAATTTGATATAGATCTTAAAATTCCGGATATTTATAAAGATATAGAAGGGGTATCATATCTAAGAAACAAAAGTTTGGCTGATTTATTAAATACTGAGAAAAAAGCTACCGAACTTGCTTTAACCGAACGAGAAAGATTAAATAGTACAATAATAGTTCCAGAAATTAATGAATTTACAATGGGGCAATTATTCTATCTTTTCGAAATGCAGACCGCTTTAGTGGGAGAGTTATTCAATATAGATGCATATAACCAACCTGGAGTTGAATTAGGAAAGAATTATACTTATGGAGTATTTGGCCGGGCAGGTTATCAAGATATGAAGGAAGAATATTTTAATCGTCCTGATAAAAAGGGTAAATATATTATCTAAAAGGAGTATCTGATAACTTTATGGGTAATAAATATATTAAATACGAAAAAGAAAATAAAGAGGTTATAGCGGAGAAAATATTTGTAAGTAAAAAGCCCCGCTCGCGTGTTATGCTTTCCACAGTTAAGGATATTAAAAGAGAACTTGAAAATCATTCTTATCAGAATGATGAGATTATTGATTTCAGTAATGTGGAAAGAATTGACAGTGAGTATTATTTGATAAGTAATAAAACAAAATATTATCCTTCTTTGATAGAAAAAATACAAAAAAATGATAGTGATCTTATGAGATCAGCTCAGTGGGCTTTAAAAATATTTAAAATTTGGAATAATGTTGAAGGAACAAAGAGCTTTCCTTCTGAAGTAAAGTTAAATTATTTCAGAGTTGGTGAAAATGATAAGCTAAAACTTGTTAATCCCTTTATAAATAGAAGAATTGAACAATATAAATACCAGCCTTTAGAGAAAGAATATGATGAAATTTATCGCCCCCCTGAAGTTATAAACGGAGCAGGGTGGGATCAAACCTCCAGGATATATAATCTAGGTGTAATATTATATTATCTTGTTGTCGGCAGATTCCCGTTTCAAGGTGAAGATAAAACAGAGATGTATGATAAAAAGATGACGGGTTCCCTAATTGCTCCTCGGTTTATAAACCCCGATATCTCAATTAAATTCAGCGAATTGATTGTAGAGATGTTATTCGGTGATAAAAATAAGCGGATAAGTTCTTTTGAAGAGATAATCAGCAGACTCAAAAATTTAATTAACAATAATGAAGTAGAAGCAGATCAAACTGAGAGACAGCATAATCTAGATAAAAGCGGCTCACAGTTTAAGAAAAACAGATTAAAGGAAAAGGTTGTTTTCTACTTCAGACATCACTGGGGCAAAACATTAATCGCTGTTGCTTTAGTTGGTATCTTAGTGGGGATTGGTTTTTTAGGGGGGAGTCCTCCTGTAGTGACTGAAGAAACATCGCCGGAAGAAGTGGTTAACTATTTCTATGATTCAATAGATAAAAAAGATCCGGTAGTAATTGATGAAACTACAACTGTAGATTTGGATAAATTAGAAACAATGGTTTCTGAGGGTCATGTAATGGAAACAATGCGTACTGCCTATCAATCTTTACCTGAGGAAGAAAAAGATGAGGATAACGATAAAGTATTCGGAATAAAAAATTTAACAATTAACGTTTCTCAAAGAGATGAATATTATGTTTTTGAAGCAAATTATATTTTCTATTATCCCCGGGAAGAAGAAATGAGAGAAAAAGAAATGGAAGATACCTTGTTTGTAGAACAACTAGAAAACAAATGGCAGATTACTGAGATCAGAGGAGATGTTGTCGACTTAATTGAAGGAATTTTTGAAGGTTAGGTGATGTGAAGTGAACTTAGATTATGATCATGTTAAAATAGCTCTTATAGAATGGCTGAAAGGTCAGGTAAAAAATGCTGGTGCTGATGGAGTTGTATTAGGATTAAGCGGGGGTATAGATTCCTCGGTTACCGCTGTTTTAGCGAAGAAAGCATTTCCAGAAAACACCTTAGGTCTAGTTATGCCTTGTTACAGTAATGAACAGGATAAAATTGACGCCATTAAAATAGCAAAAAGATTTGAGATAGATTATAAAGTAAAAGATTTAGCTCCTTTTTATGATTCTTTTAAAAATGTAATAAATGCCCAAAATGAAAAAAGCAAAAATAATTTAGCTCTGGCAAATGTGAAACCCAGGTTAAGAATGACCACCTTATATTATTATTCTGCCCAAAATAATTATTTGGTTTTGGGAACTGATAACTGGAGTGAACTTAAAGTCGGTTATTTTACTAAATATGGAGACGGTGGAATTGATTTAACTGTCCTGGGCAGGTTGGTCAAAACCGAAGTTAGAGAATTGGCCAGACACCTTGAAATTCCCCAAGAAATAATAGAGAAGAAACCTTCTGCAGGTCTTTGGAAAGATCAGACAGATGAAGAAGAAATGGGACTTACTTATCAACAACTTGACCATTATATATTAACAGGAGAAGCAGAACCAGAAATTAAAGAAAAAATAGAAAAACTTTCTCAAAAGAACAGTCATAAATTAGATCCAATTCCAGTCCCAGACAGAGAAATTTTATTGACTTAGCAGGAATATTTTGACCGGTATTGTATTATAGTAATAAGAGATAAAAATTAAATATAGTTGTAAATAGGTGCTTTCAGTTACTACTGAAAGAGAATAGGGAATCAGGTGAAAATCCTGAGCGGGTACGCCACTGTAAACAGTTAGTCTACCCATTTAACCACTTGTGTAAACAGGGAAGGTTGGGTGAGATGTCAAGCTGTAAGTCAGGAGACCTGCCTATTTATATTCTACATTCTTCGGATACAAGATCAGTAGATTATTAATAAACTCACCAGATCTTTAATGTCAGAAGAAGATCTGGTTTTTTATTTGCCTAAAAAAAGGGGTTGAAGATATTGAGTAAAGTTATTTTAGTATTAGGTGGAGCACGTAGCGGGAAGAGCACTTTTGCTGAAAAATTAGCAAAAAAAATAGGGGGAAGTAATGTTACCTATATTGCTACTGCAGAAGCCCTAGATCAAGAAATGGAAGAGAGAATTGCCCATCATAAATCTCAAAGGCCTATGGAATGGGAAACTATCGAAGCGCCAACTGATATTTACCAGGCAATTCGAGGAATAGAGAATAGCCGAACAGTATTAATAGATTGCTTAACTTTATACCTATCTAACCGATTACTAAAAGAAAAGCCTGAAGGAGATTTTGATTTGCAAAGAATAGTTAAAGTAGAAGAAGATATTATAGAGAAGATCAAAATAATATTAACCTATGCAAGGGAAAGAGAGATTGACCTAATTATTGTTTCAAATGAAGTTGGCCAGGGATTAGTCCCCAGTTATGAATTGGGTAGGGTATTTAGGGATATATCTGGTAGAGCAAATCAATATATATCAAGTAAAGCTGATGAAGTATACTTGACAATAGCAGGTCTTCCTCTCGATTTGAATGAACTTAATAAAATTACCGAGGGAAATATAGTTAAAGACTTAGGAGAAATATAAGATGGCTAAATCAATAATGTTTCAAGGAACAGCCTCGAATGTTGGGAAAAGCATGATGGCGACTGCTCTTTGTAGAATTCTATATAAAAAAGGATTTAAAGTAGCACCTTTTAAATCCTGGAACATGGCTCTAAATTCTTATGTAACAAAAAACGGGGGAGAAGTTGGAAGAGCTCAAGCCTTACAGGCTGAGTCCTGCGGGATAGAGGTTGATGTGAACATGCAACCCTTTTTGGTTAAACCCAAGGGGAATGGTCAGTCCCAGGTTATAGTTCAGGGAAAGCCATTAGGAGATTTTGGAAATACTTATAAAAATGAAGATTATGTAGAATGGGCCTTAAAAATAATTGAAGAATCTATTAAGGAACTTTTCAATGATTATGAGATAGTGGTAATGGAAGGTGCTGGGAGTCCGGCTGAAATAAATATCGAACACAGAGATCTAGCGAATATGAAGGTAGCCAAATTATTTAAAACCCCTGTTATATTAGTTGCTGATATCGATAAAGGGGGCGTATTTGCTTCTATTGTAGGCACCTTAGAATTACTGGGAAATAAAAAGGAACTTGTTAAGGGGATTATAATAAATAAGTTTCGGGGTAGTAAAAATTCTCTACAATCTGGTCTGGATTATATTAAAAATAAGACCGGAGTCCCTATTTTAGGGGTGATCCCTTATTTAAAAGATATTTCCCTACCCGAAGAAGATTCTGTAACTGTCAATGAATATCTCAAAGATGGCGCTCAGATCATGATCGGGGTGATTAACCTACCCCGGCTATCTAACTTTACAGATTTTGATGTTTTAGGAATGGAACCTATTGTGGAGTTAAATTATTTAGACGGTACTGAAAAAAACTTAAATAAATACGATGTGATAATTATACCCGGTACTAAAAATACTACGGGGGACTTAGCTTATCTAAAGGGCAAAGGTATTGATAAGGAGATAAAAAATGCAGCCCGAAACGGGGTTGAAATTATCGGTATCTGTGGTGGATACCAGATGCTAGGGAGCAAATTACTTGACCCTCAAAAGACGGAAGGCAAATTAGAAGCTATTGAAGGTTTATCATTATTGGATATGAAGACTGAATTCAGTGAAGGTAAAGATACTTTTCAAGTTAAAGCCGAGGCACTTGCCTGGGGAGATTATTTCTTTAATCCAAAAGATGGTGAAATAAAAGGGTATGAAATTCATATGGGAAACAGCGAGACAGGGGAAAAGGCATCCCCTTTATTTAAAATTAAGTCGAGATCCGGTCAGAACTGTAATATTAAAGACGGAGCAGTTTCAGATAAATTAGAGGTCTGGGGAACTTATCTCCATGGGATTTTTGATAATGATAACTTCCGGGAAAAATTTATAAAACATTTGTTAAGAAAAAAAGATAAAGAAGACAAGCTAGATCTTATTAATTTTAAAGAAAGAAGAGAAAAAGCACTGGATAGATTAGCTGAAGAGGTAGAGAAAAATCTTAACATGAAACTACTGAATAAAATATTGGGAATAGAATAGAGGAAAATTGATGAATATAATATTACCAGCAGCAGTAATTTTAGACTTATTAATTGGAGATCCAGATTTTTATCCCCATCCAGTGGTCCTTATTGGAAGATTAATTACTTTTCTCGAAAAGAGGCTTAAAAATAGTTCGAGTAGTAAATTTGTCCAAAAGTTAAAAGGTCTTATTTTGGTTTTAATTGGATTAGTACTTGTCTTTTTAATTACATATTCAATTGTAGTAATTTCTTCTTTGATGAACTATTATCTGGGATTAATAGTTAAGAGCATAATATTATATACTACCCTGGCGATAAAGGGCTTAAGCAGAGCAGCTCTTGATATATTTAATCAACTTATTGATGGTGATATCGTAGGAGCTCGTCATAGTCTAAATATGATTGTGGGGAGAAATACTGAACGGTTAGAAAAGGACGAGATTATACGGGGTACCATAGAAACAGTTTCAGAAAACACCAGTGATGGAATTATCGCTCCCCTCTTTTACTTTTTGTTAGGGGGACCAGTTGCTGCAGTTTTATATAAAGCAGTTAATACTATGGATTCTATGCTTGGATATAAAAATGAGGATTATAAATATTTTGGTTGGGCTGCTGCCCGTCTTGATGATGTTTTAAACTATCTACCGGCTCGCTTAACAGGTTCGTTGATAATATTTTCTGCTTTTATTTATAAAAAAGACTATAAGAGGTCTTTTAAAACGATAATCAGAGATGCCAAAAAGCATGTGAGTCCAAATGCAGGTTTCCCCGAGTCGGCAGTTGCAGGGGCCTTGAAAATTCAATTGGGAGGTATAAATTACTATTTCGGCAAGGAAAGTAGGAAAGCTTTACTGGGAGATAAAATAGTTGACTTTAAAGTTAAACATATAAAAGAAACTGTTAATTTGATGCTTATCACTACTTTTTCTTTCATATTAGTGATGATGATTATCATAAATCTAATGAAATAGGGGTTGAATAAAATCGAATTATTAAAAAAGACTATAGCGGAGATAGGAGAGCTGAATGAAAAGAGTATGAAAAAAGCTCAAAACCGACTTGATAACCTAACAAAACCGCCAGGGAGTCTAGGTTATTTAGAAGAACTTGCTGTTAAAATTGCCGGTATTACTGAAACAGAATTTCCTGAGGTAACAAACAAAGTGCATCTAATCATGGTTGGGGACCACGGAGTGGTAGAAGAAGGAGTAAGTGCTTTTCCCCAGTCGGTTACTTCAGCGATGGTAAAAAACTTTTTAAACGGCGGAGCTGCGGTAAATGTGTTTGCCAGACAATATGATGTTGATATTTCCATTATAGATATTGGAATGGTTGAAAAATTAGATGAAGAAGGTTTAATTCAGGCCAATATAAAAAGGGGAACCAATAACTTATCAAAAGGCCCAGCAATCAGTAAAAGTGAAGCCATTGAAAGTATTGAAACTGGTATTAAACTAACAGAAGAATTAATAAAAAAGGGAGCAGACCTAATTGGGACCGGAGAAATGGGAATCGGTAATACAACGCCAAGTAGTGCTATCGTTGCAGCAGCTACAGAGCTGAGTTTGGATCAAGTAGTGGGTTATGGCACTGGAATTGATGAAGAAGGGTTAGACAATAAAAAGGAAGTAATTAAAAAAGCCCTTGCAGTAAATCAGCCTAAAAAAGATGATGGATTAGATATTTTACATAAAGTAGGGGGACTTGAAATAGCTGGTATGACGGGAATAATGTTAGCTGGGGCTGCTAATCGTAAACCTGTTCTTATAGATGGTTTAATTTCAGGAGCTGCAGGATTGGTCGCATATTTAATTGAACCTAAAGTAATCAATTTTTTAATTCCATCACATAAGTCAGTAGAACCCGGACACGGTCGTCTATATGAAATACTTGATATAAGACCTATCTTTGATCTAGATATGAGATTAGGAGAAGGAACGGGTGCTATTTTAGGAATGGGAATAGTGGAATCTTCGGTAAGGATCATAAAAGAAATGGCTACTTTTGATACCCTTGATTTCTAAGGAGGAAAGTGATGAATTCTTTTCTAATAGCTCTACAGTTTATTACCACAATACCTGTAAAAAAAGAGTTAAAATATAGTGAGAAGGAGATAGCTCACTCTATGATATACTATCCCTTAGTGGGTAGTATCTTAGGATTAGTGCTTGTTTTGATTAATTTAATTGGGTCCAAACTTTTACCTGATTTAGTAAGTAGCAGTCTATTATTGATGTTTTTTGTACTACTCTCAGGTGGTATTCACCTGGATGGCCTGGCAGATAGTTTTGATGGATTCTTAGGTGGTAAGAATAAAAAGGAAATATTATCTATCATGCGAGACAGTTCAATTGGAGTTTATGGTGTATTGGCAGTGTTTTTGATTTTAATCTTTAAATTCACATTATTAATAGAATTACCGATAGCTCGTAAAAATATGATCTTAATAATCGTACCGACAATCAGCCGTTGGGCAATGGTATTGGCTGTATACCTGTTTCCTTATGCGAGGAAAGAAGGGTTTGGGAAAGCCTACAAATTATATTTAAAAAAGAAGCATGTTCTGGCAGCTACTGTTTGGGTACTTTTATTGACACTAATTTTATTTTTCTGGAAAGGCGCTCTTGTTTTAGGAGTTTCTTTTTTAATAATTTGGTTAATTGGTGAGTTTATTACCAGAAAAATTGATGGTTTGACAGGGGATAATTATGGAGCGATAAACGAAATAATGGAAGTAGCCGTTTTATTATTAATGATCTTATTTTATTAAGGAGTTATTATGGAAAAAACAGTTAGGGTACCGGGTAGTTGTGGGGAATTAGTACAGGGATATTTAAATAATAATAATTTTTTAGTTAATGAGGCATATCAATTGATTAAAAGAGGAATAAGTAACAATGATAATAAATTAATTGGTAAAGGAGCGACCTTAAGTAGTATTGCAAATCAAAAGATTATTAATAAACCGGGCTTGATTGAACTTATCAATTTATTAAAGAGTCAAAATGGATTTCTGGGAGTGAATACTGCTCACAGTGGAACAGTAATAGGGATTATGATTGAAAATGAAAAATTATCAACTGAAATAATAAAAAAAATTAGGAATAATTTCCCTACTTTAAATTATTTATTTAAGACAAGAATAATTAATGGTAGATATATAATCTAAAAAAAGAGGTAATTTGATATGGAACAAAAACATGGTGGAAATATAGAGCGAGTTGCTGAACAATATAACCTACTTCCGGAGAACATAATTGATTTTAGTGCAAATATAAATTTTGCGGGACCTCCTCCTGATGTATACAGTAAATTGAAGGAAGAATTAGATGCAGTAACCAGATATCCAGAGGCTGATTCCAAATCTCTTAAGGATCAAATAGCAGAAAAATATGGGCTTAAAAAAGAAAATTATATTATTGGAAATGGTGCAGTAGAATTAATATATATTCTTGTGAAAGTTTTTAACCCAGAACAGAGTATTGTATTAGCCCCGACATTTTCTGAATATGAAAAGGCCTTACATACAGTAGATAGTCTAATCAATTATCATTATTTAAAAAAGGAAAATAAATTCAAACTAAAAATAGAGGAGTTAAAAAAAGACCTTACTGAGGAAATAGATCTATTCTTTTTATGTAATCCCAATAATCCAACAGGTAATTTTATTTCAAAGGAAACTGTAAAACAAATTTTAAAGCATAATGAAAACCATAATATCTTTACTGTACTTGATGAGGCTTTTGTGGATTTTTTAGATAGAAATATTTCTGCTCTGAGTCTATTAAAAGAATATGATAATTTATTTATTATAAGATCTTTAACAAAGTTTTTCGCAATTCCTGGTTTACGGCTTGGTTTTGGTATCGGGAAGCAAAGATTAATTGATAAAATGAATGGTTATAAAGATCCCTGGAATGTAAATATTCTGGCCCAAAAAGCGGGGGAAACAATATTAAACCAGGATGAATATATAAAATTAACGAAAAAAACTATCTGTAAAGAAAAGCTTTTCTTATATAACGAACTTAAAAAGTTTAAAAATGTTGAAATATATTATCCAAACGCTAATTATATTTTTATTGACTTAGAAGATAGTGAATACACCTCTGCAAAGATTTATGAGAAGTTAGCTGAACAGGGGATTTTAATCAGGAACTGTAGTAATTATGAAGGGTTAGATGAAAATTATGTTAGAATTGCCGTGAAGAGCAGGGAAGATAATAAAAAGCTTTTAGACAAGTTAAAAGCTTTTTTATTATAAAAACCAACGATAAAAACACAAGGGGGCAAAAAAATGAGTTTCAAAAACACAGTTAATTCTATGACATTAATATTAATTATTAGTCTATTATTAATTAGCAGCGGGGTGATGGCCCAAGATTTTCCATTAACAGTTACCGATGGTTTAGGGGAAGAGATAGTTTTAGAAGAAAAACCCACTAAAATTATTTCAATTTCACCTAATATGACTGAAATTTTATTTGCTGTAGGTGCTGGTGATAATGTGATTGGGGTTACCACTTTTGCGGATTATCCCGAGGAAGCTACAGAAGTTGATAAGATAGGAACTATTACAGAACCTAACATTGAAAAAATTATAGAAATGGAACCTGATGTTGTAATTGCTTCTTCAGTTAATAAAATGGAGACTGTAGATAGATTAAAAGAATTAAATGTTAAAGTGGCAGGGTTTAGTGCGGACAATGTGAATATGGGAATCGAAAATATCAAAAAAATTGGTAAATTGACCGGCAATGAGAAGGAGTCGGATGAGATAGTCACAGAAATGTATATCAAGATTGCTGAAATAAATAACCTGGTAGAAGAACATCTAGAAGACAATGATAAAAGAAAAGTATTTTATGAGATTTGGAACGATCCTTTATATACAGCTGGGGAAAATAACTTTATTGATGATTTGATTAATATGGCTGGAGGTATTAACATCGGGCGCTTGGCTGAAGGGCAGTGGCCTCAATATAATTTAGAAAAACTACTGGTAGAAGATCCAGAAGTATATATTTCTACTCCCCATAGTGCAGAAATGGAAGTTTCTAAAGAACAGATAAAAAATAGGGATCAATATCAATCTATAAGTGCAATAAAAAATGATAGAGTGTATCTAATTGATGAGGATATTGTAAATAGACCTTCCCCTAGATTAGTTAAAGGATTAGAACTTATGACAAAAGCTGTATTTCCTGAATTGTCAGAAGAAGTCGATGAAATAATGGATGAAGATTAAAATAAAATATTGCAAATAAGTAATTAGGCTCCTGCTTTTAATAGAGTAGGAGTCTTTTTAATTCGAACTTAATTTTATTGTCATTAACGCTATTATTATGAAACTTGTGGTAATAATTATTGATATAGTATTGTTTATCAATTATAATAGTAAAAGAAAACACTAAATTAAGAAGGTGAAATTATGCCAACTAACTTAGTTTTGGTTAGACATGGAGAAACCGAATGGAATAAAAGTTCTCGGTATCAGGGAGTAGCTGATGTTGAATTGAACAAAAAAGGTAAATCTCAGGCTAAAAAATTATATAATTTCCTAAAAGACGAAGAATTTGATACGATTTATAGCAGTACGTTAAAAAGAGCCTATCGTACAGTTAAAGATATAGCCGAATATCAAAACAAAGATGTAACAACAATTGCAAATCTAATGGAGATTAATTTTGGGGATTGGGAAGGTTTAACTTTTTCCGAAATAGAAGAGCAATATCCTAATCTAGCTAAAAAATGGGCGAAAGATCCTACCTGTTGTAAGCCTCCTGAAGGTGAGCATATCAGAGAGGTAGAGGAAAGAGTAGGAGAAACTATAGATAGAATAATAGATGAAAATGACGGTAATAAAATATTAATAGCTACACACGGTGGTATAGTGAGAATTATTTTTGCATATTTATTAGAATTACCGCTTGGTAGAATTTTTAGTATTGAAGTAGATAATGTTTCTATATCTCGTATTAAATTTTATGAACATTATCCGGTTGTAAAACTACTAAACAGCACTCATCATCTAAAAGATAATTAAAAATGACTTAAGAAGGATGATCTATTGTGATCGATGTTATTTTAACTACTAACAGTCCTGGGGAGGTATCTGCCTGGGTTAAACCAGTGGTTAAAAAATTAAATGAACTGAATATAGATAAAAATATTTATGTATTTACCCCGCCCTGTGTTTTCTCAAGTGGTAATGAAGAGAGGGTAATTTCAGGAATAGAAGGTGTTACTGAAACTTACAATAGTAGTGAATATCTTAAATATATAATTTTTAATAAAAGACCCCGTAATTTTGTTTCGTCAAATAAGGGTTTTGTTCTGTCATTAGGAGGAGACCTGATGCACGCTGTCTTCCTGGGTAAAAAGTTAGATTATCCAATATATTCTTATACTGAAAAGGGATACGGGTTTAAAAATAGTATTAAGAAGTTCTATTTGTCTGATAATAAGATTTATGATAAGTTAAAAGCAAGTGGAATTCCCTTATCAAAGTTAAAAGTTGCGGGGAATCTAATGTTTGATTCGATTAATCCTAGTTTAAGCAGAGAAAAGACTAAACAATTATTAAATAAAAGAGAAGAAGAAATTATTATAGAACTTTTACCGGGAAGCAGACCAAATGAATTTAAGTTTATGTTACCCTTATTTTTTAACACTATTATTCAAATTAATAAAAGGGAAAAGAAGTATAAATATATATTGAGTAAGTCTAAGTTTATTGAGGATAAAAAGATTGAAAAAATAATAAATAATAAAAGAATTAAAGGTAAGGTTAAGTACCTTAAGGATAAAAAAATATTTAAAATAAATGATGATATTGAAGTTCGAATTTATGATAGATATCCTCATAGTATTATGAGGGAATCAGATTTTGCGTTAACTTTACCCGGTACTAATAATATAGAATTGGCAGCATTAGGGACACCGATGTTAATAATTTTACCATTAAATAAACCGGAACTCATTCCTTTGCAAGGGTTAATAGGTTTAATTAGTGAGATACCGTTATTAGGTAAGATTATTAAAAGATTTATTATACCCAAAAAAGTTCAAGAACGAGAATTTATTTCACTAGTTAATTATTTAGCTGAAAAGGAAATTGTCCCTGAAATGGTAGGGCAGATTAATAGTAATGATTTGTCTGAAAAAGTAGTGAGTTTAGTTAATAATGAGCTGGATTCAATAAAAAAAGAGTTGGATAAATTTGGGTCTGAAGGTGGAGCCTCAGAAAAAATAATAACGGACATTTTAGAAGATTTTACTTTTTAAAAATAATTAATAGGAATGATAATAATCCGTATTTTTTATATGGAGAAAAAATATAGTGATATCATATAATTTTATAAATTAATAGATACTGATATTTAATGTCTTTGGAGGTATTGAAATTGAAAACTTATCGCAAGCTTTTTAAATATATGCGTCCCTATCTTAGTGAATTGATTGGGGGGTTTGTTTGTTTAATTTTGGTAGGTATTATAGGTTTATTAATCCCTTGGTTATTTAAATTCTTAATTGATGATGTTTTAATCGGAGGAGACGAAGTAATTCTGAACTATATTGCTGCAGGTGCAATCTTATTGTACTTTTTTAAAGGAGTCTTTAATTACGGACAAAAATATTTAATTTCTGGGATGAGCCAGCATGTAATTGTAGATTTAAGAAAGGATTTATATGAACATTTACAAAAGTTGTCCCTAAGTTTTTTTGAAAGACAGAGAACGGGAGATTTAATGTCTCGTGTTACTAATGATGTTAATGTTATTCAAAATAGTTTAATTAATGGATTATCCAACTTAGTCTTACAACCGATTATGATCATTGGGATTGTAGGTTTTTTATTATACATAGATTGGAAGTTAGCTTTAGTATCATTTTTAATTATTCCCTTGGTCTCTTATGTAATAAACAAGTTCGGGTTTAAGATGAGGTCGATAAGTACTAAAATACAAAACGAAATGAGTAATGTCACAAATATATTACAGGAAACTTTATCAGCAGTTAGAATTGTAAAAGCATTTAATAATGAACAAAAAGAAATAAAAAAATTTTCCAAAGCAAATGATAGGACACTTAAACAGAATCTTAAAGGTGTACAAATTGAAGCAACTATAACTCCGGTGGTTGAACTAATAATATCTGTAGGAGCAGCTGCATTCTTATGGTATGGTGGGCATAAGGTTTTAAGGGGTGAGATGACAACTGGTGAACTAATAACTTTTATAGGATATATTGGATTACTTATCAGTCCGATTAATATTTTAAGTAAAAGTTATAATTTGATGCAGAAAGCTGTGGGAGCTTCCGAAAGAATTTTTGAATTATTAAAAGTAGATCAAAAAGTAATTGAAAAAGATGATGCCAAGAAAATGCCACCAATTAAAGGAGAAGTGGTTTTTGATAATGTTAGTTTTAGTTATAATGAAGGAGAAAAAGTTTTAGAAGATATAAAATTAAAAGTGGATCCGGGAGAGATGGTTGCCTTTGTAGGACATAGTGGGGCTGGAAAGACTACTATGGTTAATTTAATTCCCCGATTTTATGATATAGATACTGGTGAGCTCAGAATTGATGGCATAAATATAAAAGAAGTTACTCTAAGTTCTTTACGTCAACAAATTGGTATTGTGCCCCAGGATACAATTTTATTTAAGGGTACTATTGCTGAAAATATTGCTTATGGTGCTAAAAATAAAACACTCGAAGAAATTATTGATGCTGCAAAAAAAGCAAATGCTCATCAATTTATTATTGATTTTGATAATGGGTATGAAACCGAAGTTGGTGAAAGAGGTGTTTCCCTTTCAGGAGGTCAAAAACAAAGGATTTCTATTGCCCGTGCTTTATTAACTGATCACAAAATTTTGATCCTGGATGAAGCAACTTCTTCTCTAGATTTAAGATCTGAGTCCTTAATTCAGGAAGCTTTAGAGAGATTAATAAAGAACAGGACAACATTTGTGATTGCTCATCGTCTTTCCACAATTATAAATGCCGATAAGATTATTGTTATAGAAGAAGGAGAAATTGTGGAAGAGGGAAGTCACGAGGAACTTTTAGATAATGAAGGTTATTATTATAAACTATATAAATCACAATTTGAACAGGAATGATTATATGGATAATATAAAAAAAGTGATGTTTATAAGCAATGGTCATGGGGAAGATCTTATGACTTCTAAATTAATACAGGCACTTTTAGCAGAACTTAATCTAGATTTAAATATATCTGTCTTACCAATAGTAGGTAAAGGTAATCGATTTGAAAGTTTACCTGTGAATATATTGGGTCCTAGAAAGACTCTTCCAAGTGGAGGATTTGCCAGAAATAGCTGGCAAAATTTATTTAAAGATATTAAATCAGGTTTATTAGTTAATACTTTTAAACAAATTAGAGAATTGAGAAAACAGAAAAAGAAAACCGATCTATCGGTAGTGGTGGGAGATGTTTATATTCTTTTATTAACCGGTTTGTTTTTAGGTGGAGATATAATATTTATACCAACTGCAAAGTCAGAATATATTGATGGACATTATAAGATTGAGAAGTATCTTATGAAAAAATATGCTAATCTAGTTTTACCTAGGGATCAAAAAACTACGGATGATTTAGTATCAAATGGAATTAATGCGGAATTTAATGGCAATTTAATGATGGATTGTTTTGAAATAAATGATATTGATTTTGACGTGGATCCAGAAAGCATTAAAATAGGAATTTTACCTGGAAGTAGAGAAGAAGCTTATGATAATATGTTAGATTTTATTAAAGTGATAGAAGAATTGGAAAAGCTAAAAAAGGGAAGATATGATTTTTTAGTAGCGGTAGCAGATAATTTTTCAATTGATCAGTTAAAAAATAAGGTGCAAAAAGTAAATTGGAAATTTAAAGAGAAAGATGGCAAGAATGTAAAACTGCAAATCCTTTCTCCTTCTGGGATGAGCAAAATAAATATAATTTATAATGGATTCGGTGATGTTTTAAAGCAGGCAGAGTTATTTATGGGAATGGCCGGTACTGCAAATGAACAAGCAGTGGGGTTAGGGAAACCAGTAGTTACGTTTCCTGGAACCGGAGCTCAGTTTGATTATGAGTTTGCGGCAAACCAAAAAAGGCTTTTAGGAGATGGAGTTAAATTTGTAGACCGAAACTTTGTTAACATTGCTTATTCTATTATCGAACTTTTAGAAGATAAAGAGGAATACAAAAAAAGAAGTGAGATTGGCAAAAAAAGAATGGGAGAAAGAGGAGCGGTAATTAAAACAGTCGATAAAATTAATGATCTTTTGTAATGAGGTGATTAGATGAAGAAATTAGCTAAAATATGGGAACGAGTTATGGGATTTACGATGAATATCAATCCAGCCTTTAATGTTTTAAATTTAGTGGTCCTTTCTTCCTTAAGAGGTAAAAGACTTAAAAATGTTGATTGGGATAAAGTGAATTTGTTTTTTTGGGCGGGTCTATTTATTTCTGGAGTAATTAGTGTAATCGGAGCTTATAGTGTTTCCAAAGCAATACCATCGTTTTTAATTCCTTTTGTATTCATCTGGTTTTATATAATGGGGAAATATTTTATTGAAAATCCAGTAGTATTTTTAAAAGACATGGTAAGAGGTACTACTATTCTAGCTCTTATAACTATTTTATCTGATTATTTTTCCTGGAAAGTTGTCTATAAGGGTGTAGAATTAATAAATGGAAAAGGGAGAGCATATATTTTAGGTATAGGAGATAATGGTTTGGGGGTAATTATCCAGGCCGGAATTATTGGAGCTTTAGGTCTTCTAATAATAGAAAATACCAAAAAACAAAAAGGATTTTATTTATTATATGTAATTTTAAATTTGGCTGCTTTAATAATTTCAAGTTCAAGAGGGGCAATGGTGGGGACTGCAGCAGGTAGCTTTATTTTAGCAGTTCTCATGTCATGGAATGTAATCGGTATAATAACTTCTCTATTAATAGCTGCTTTATATATAAATAATAGGTTTTACAGGAGAGTTTTATCTATATTTTCCTTGGAAGATCGGAGTAATTATATGCGGCTAAAAGTATATGAAGGTACTTTAGATATGGTAAAAGACTATTTCTTTTTTGGAGTGGGACCCGGAAATTTTGGGGAAGTATACCCTGCTTATCAAGTCCCCGGTGAAAAGATTGATGCAATGACCCCTCACAATAATTATTTAAATATTATTACCGGTTGGGGGATTATAGGTGGTCTCTTTTTCTTCGGGTGGATATTTTACAGAATATTTAAGAATGCCTGGGAAGTACAGAATAATTATAAAAAAATTATAATTGCTATTTTAATTGGTTTTTGGGTTCATGTAATATTTAATGACTTAGCTACTGTATATTCTGGAGTTTTGTTGGGCCTTTTAGATAATAAAAACTTACAAACAGAAGTAGTTGATGAAAAATAAAAAAGCAATGCTTCCCTGTTAAATAAGGAATTAGTAAAAGCAGAGTTAGTTACTTGGTGTTAGTGGGTTGACTTATGGAAACTCATATGATAAGTTGAGAATACAGTATAAAAAAGAAATATTGATGAAAAAGGCATACCCTTTGTGAGAAGGGGACGCAAAGCTATGGATCTTATTTTTAAGATCGCCAGGCTGCCATAAACTTAAGTCTATGGCTTTTTAAGTCAATAGGCTTTTTTGCTTTCTGCTTATTGATTAAACGAGATTTCAAATGAAAACAATTATAGACTAAGGGGGAAATGAGATGTTTAATAACAAGTTAAAAATATTATCAATGACATTGGTGTTACTCTTATTGTTGGTACCTGCTGCTTTAGCGAATGAGGAAATAGAGAGTTTAATAGAAGAATATGAATTAGATTATCTTACTGAAGATGAAGAGACAGCGTTAGTAGAAGCCCTAACAGAATTAGATGAATCTGAAAAAATTGATAGAGATACAATAGAAGGTATTTTAGAAGACTTGCAGATAGAGGAAGACGAAGATGTAGATGAAAATGAGGAAGAAGGTCTCGGAGAAGAACTTGCTTCTTTAATAGCTGATATTAAAGATGATGAAGATTGGACCGGACAAGAGCTTTCCAGCGAGATCCAAACTTTTCTAAATGATAACACTGAAAGAGTAGAAGTTCAAAATCAAGAAAAGGCTCAAAACCAAAATGAAAACGCTGAAGAAAATAAGGAGAATGCACAAAATAAAGGTAATAATGGAAACAACGGTCAAGGAAAAGGTAATAACTAAATAATTAAATTTGATGAGATTAAAAAGGACCCTTAGCGGGGTCTTTTTTTATTGTCATAAGAATTTATAAAATGTAACCACTTTACAGAATATGTCTATACTCTTTGATAGTATTATATTCGATTGAAATAAAAAGGGAGGGATCGTTATCAATATAAAAAACAAGAAGATATATTTTATATTCCTGTGGCACGGAGCTTTTTTAGCTTTAACAATGTCCATGATAGATTTAAATACTGTATTACCCTCCCTTATTTCAGAATTAATAGATTCAAAAATTATATTTGGACTACTATATTCAATGATATTAGGGGTCCCAAGATTGTTTAATATTATTTTTAGTCATTATTTAAGTTATGTGAAATACAAGAAGAAAATTTTAATTACCGGCATATATCTAAGGGCATTTTCCTTTTTAGGTATGGCTTTAACAACTTACTTTTTTGGAAAAGACAATCCAGGAATAGTTATTATGTTCTTTTTTATCTTTATATTTACTTTTTCACTTAGTGGAGGTTTTGCCTCACTATCTTATAATGAGATAATTGGAAAGTTAACTACTAAAGGGGACCGCGAGAAAATATTTGCTTCTAAACAATTTGTGGCAAGTGTTATGGCTTTTTCTGGCGGGTTAATAGTAAAATATATATTTAGTCCAGGTAATTTCCCCTTTCCTTACAATTATAGTATACTCCTCATCATTGGATTTATAGGGCTTATAATAGCCGCGTTTTCTTTTTGGTTGATAGAGGAAGAACCATCCGTAATCAGTGAAGAAAGGCTAAAACTTTTAAGTTTTTTAAAGAAAGTTCCCTACTTATTAAGAAACGATCCTGCATTTTTAAAATTTGTTATTATAGAAAACTTGTCCAGTTTTAGCTTAATGATACTTCCTTTTTATATAGTATTTGCAAAAGATACCTTCAATCTTTCCAGCCAGTATGTAGGTACATTTTTGCTATTTCAAATATCAGGAATGATTTTATCTAACCTGTTCTGGGGTTATATAGGAGATAAAAAAGGGGCGAGATATGTAGTTAGGGTTTGTATTTTGATTGGTGGGATTATACCTATCTTGGCCTTAATAGCTGGAAACTTAAATCCAGAGCTATATAAATATCTTTTCCTTTTAATCGGTTTTGTACTCAGTGGTCGCAAAATTGGATTTACTCCTTATTTATTAGATATAACCCCTGAAGATAAAAGAACTGTTTATCTTGGAATTAGAGATAGTCTAAATATATTAGTAATTGTCCTTCCACTTGCCGGAGGTATATTAATAAACTTATTAGGATACACATTAACTTTTCTTTTGGTCTCTGTAGTAATGATAATTGCTTTTTTTATAGATAGAACTGATCGGTGTTTATTATTGAACTAATACTGAAGTTATGTTAATATGTAAATATGCATATAATGATAATGAATATCAATATACATTTGGGAGTTGATTAAATAGTGGAGGAAAGGATTGTTTCATTAGCAGATTTAGGAGAAGATAAGAGTGGTGAAGTGTTTTCTTTTAGAGGTGGAGAAAGACTTAGAAAGAAATTAGATTCACTCGGGATAAGAAAAGGGAAGCAGGTAAAGAAAGTAAGTGATATGGTATTAAGAGGTCCTATTACTATTCAAATAGAAAACAGTTCAAGAGTGGCTATTGGGAGAGGAATGGCTGAAAAAATAATGGTAAAGGTTATAGCGTAAAATGAAAGTATTATTAATGGGGAATCCAAATGTCGGGAAAAGCGTCATATTTTCTAGATTAACCGGGACCAGTGTCACCTCTTCGAATTATGCTGGTACTACGGTAGAGTATAAAAAAGGGTTATTTAAATATGAGGGGCAGAATATAGAATTAATTGATGTTCCTGGGACTTACACTTTAGAGCCCACAAATAAAGCAGAAGAAGTAGCAGTTGAAATGTTACAGGAAGGTGACATTGTTTTTAATATAGTTGATGCTACTAATTTAGAAAGAAATTTAAACTTAACACTTCAGCTCTTAGAAAGAGATATTCCTGTCATAGTGTTATTAAATATGTGGGATGAAACTAAACATAAGGGAATCGATATTGATTCAGATAAATTACAGGAGAAACTTCAAACCCCGGTAATCCCTACTGTGGCGACAACCGGCAATGGATTAAAGGAAGTTTTAGATTATTTAGATTATAGAGAGATAAAAGAATTCCAAGAATTGTCAACTGATGAACGTTGGGCGAAAATAGGACATATAATCAATGAGATTCAGCAGATCAAACCAAAACATCACTCCGGGAAAGAACTTTTAGAAGAATATACTTTGAAACCCTGGACCGGAATTCCAATAGCAGCGGTGGTATTATATTTAACTTTTATAGTAATAAGATTTATCGGGGAAGGTTTAATCGCCTATCTAGCTGGACCTTTTTTCGAAGGCCCTTATCGGTCTTTTTTGCTTGGAATAAGTAATTTTATAACGGAAGGTTCTTTTTTACATGACCTATTAATTGGTCAGTTAGTAAAAGGCCAGATTGATTTTGAACAGTCTTTTGGTCTTCTTACAACCGGTATATTTATTCCTTTTGCAGCAGTATTACCTTATATTATTTCCTTTTATTTCGTATTGAGTATTTTAGAAGATTCAGGCTATCTTCCCAGGTTAGCGGTATTAACAGATAATTTAATGCATAAAGTTGGTTTACACGGTTTTTCAATAATTCCGATGATATTAGGTTTTGGGTGTAATGTTCCCGCCGCCTTGGCTGCCCGGAATCTAGATAGTAAAAGAGAACAGTTTATTGCAAGTACTTTAATGTCTATTTCAATTCCATGTATGGCACAGACAGCTATGATCATTGGACTGGTAGGAGCTTTTGGCGGAAGATATATTTTGTTTGTTTTTGCATCCTTATTTATAGTATGGATAATCGTAGGTTTATTGTTAAATTATTTTTTACCGGGTTACAGCAGTGATTTATTGATCGAAATTCCATCTTTAAGAGTACCTTTGATAGATATCGTATTTAAAAAACTTTGGATGAGAGTGACTAATTTCTTAAAAGAAGCGATCCCGTTTGTACTTTTAGGTGTATTGGCAGTAAATATGATGTATGCTCTGGGATTTTTTGATCTACTAACCAAATATTTAGGCCCTTTATTTTCAACACTTTTTGGATTGCCCAAAGAGGTAATTTCAGCTTTACTTATGGGCTTTTTGAGGAAAGACTTAGCAATGGGGATGCTAGCTCCCCTAGATTTAACAATTAAACAACTGGTGATAGCAAGCACCATATTAACAGTATATTTTCCATGTGTAGCGACTTTCATTATCCTTTTTAGAGAATTAGGCTTAAAGAATATGTTGATGTCGGCAGGTGTTATGGTACTAACAGCAATAACAGTAGGTACTATTTTAAATTTAGGTTTCAATACTATATTAGGTGCAGTTTTCACTTTAACCGCATTATTTATTATTATTTTCGTATTGTACAGATTGACGAGCAAAAAACATCAAATAATCTTGGATAAAAAGGAGGAAAAATAATGTATAATGTAAAAGATGGTAAAATCGAATTAGAACATGGATCAATAAGTGAAGGGTTAATAGCTATTGCCAGTGGAAAAGGTGGGGTTGGTAAATCTACGGTAACTGCTAATTTAGCCGTTGCCTTACAAAACCAGGGTAAAAATGTAGGTATTATAGATGCAGATGTTCATGGTTTTAGTATACCCCGGATTATAGGCTTAGAAGAAGAAGTGAAAGTGGAACAGGAAACCGAATTAATTCATCCAGCTCAAAAAATGGGGGTTAAAGTAATTTCAATGGGTTCATTCGTGAATGAAACGAATCCCGTTATTTGGAGGAGTCCTCTTCTTTTAGGAGCACTTCAACAATTTTTCCAGGATGTTCAATGGGATGAGCTAGATTATTTACTTCTAGACTTACCACCTGGGACAGGAGATATGGTATTAAATATAATGCAGAAATTACCTCATGCCCGAACTTTAATCGTAACAACACCACAGGTTACAGCCACTAATGTAGCCGGTAGAGTAGGCCATATGGCAGAGAAGATGGATTCTGAAATCCTAGGGATAATCGAGAATATGGCTTATTATGAATGTTCAGAGTGTGGTAATAAAGAATATATATTCGGTAAAAATGGAGGTAAAGAATTAGCTGAATTATTGGATGTTGATCTACTTGGGAAACTTCCTTTAATGAAACATGTTAGAGAAGGTGGAGATAAAGGTAAACCAGTAGTTGATAAAGCTAATAATGATGATATTAGTAAAGAGTTTAATAAGATAGCACAAGAAGTAGTTAAAAGGAAAAAAGAATTTGATCCCAGCTTAAAACCAATGAATTTAAAGGGTGGTCCTGGTCAAAATCAATAAAATATAAATTATAGAAACCCTAAGTGTCTGGATAAAACCAGGCACTTTTATTTTATTCTAAAATTTTGTAAGAAGCACAAAAGAGAAGAAGAGGAACATATTTTAACCACGAGTTGATTAAAGGACTTTTAACATTTAATCAAGAATAAAGAAAAAAAGAGATGGGGGGCAATTATTAATATGAAATTACTCCAAAAGTTTATCAACCAGGAATTAGAAATGGCTAATGGCTGTACTGAACCAGCCGCAGTTGCCTATGCAGTTGCGAGAGCTGCAGATTTTTTGGAAGGAGAACTTCAAAAAATTACAGTTAAAATGGACGGTTATGTGTATAAAAATGGAATGAGAACCGGAATTCCTGGTACCAATAAATATGGAGGTAATAAATTGGCGGCTGCCCTCGGATTTTTTATTGAGAACTCTGCAGATAAAAAGCTGACCCTTCTCAATGGTTTGGAAGAAAAGTTTATTAAAAAAGGAGAAGAAATTATAGATTTAGTAGAATTGAAAGTTATTGAAGACAAGAAAGATCTATTTATTAAAGCCAAATTGTTTGCTGACAATGTGGTTGAATCTAAAATTGTTAAAGGCCACACCAATTTAACTCAAATCAAAGTGGATGGAGATTCTATATATCAAAATGATGATCTAATGGAAGAAGAAAATATGAAGTTCAATTTAAAAAATGAAATAAAAAATATGAATATCAGTGAAATAATAGATTTAATGGAAAAACAATACGATATTTCCATAGAAAGATATTTAAAACAAGGATTAATTACCAACCAAAAGTTAGCAGAAGCGGGCTTAGCTAAAGAGGGGTGTGGAATAGGTAGGCATTATAAAGAATCAGCAGGTGATGATTTCATAAGAAACTCAGCTGCTGAGATAGCAGCTGGAGTAGATGCTCGAATGGGAGGAGCAGAATTACCAGCTTTAGCATCATCAGGTAGTGGTAATCAGGGTATATTTATAACATTAGGCACATATTTATCGGGCGCAGAACTAAATAAGGATCAAACAGAAATATTTAAAGCCACTCTACTTGCTCATCTACTAGCATATTTCATAAAAATAAAAATAGGGAAGTTATCATCCCTATGTGGTCTTTTTACAGCTGCTGGTCCCGGGTTGTTAGCTGCTTTACTGTATCTAGTAGATAAAAATGAGATGATTGAAGATGGAATTAATAATATATATAGTGATTCTGGTGGAGTATTATGTGATGGGGCTAAAACAAGTTGTGCTTTTAAAGCGATAAGTGCTTATGAATTAGCTCAGAGACACTTTAAATTTTTAGTTAATGGACTTGAATGCCCACTTCCCACTGGATATGTTAATAAAGATCTTCAAAAAACCTTGAAACATCAATACGAAATAGTGAATCCAGTTGGAATATCTGTAAACAATGCTTTGATAAAGTCTATTGAAAAGAATTTTTCTAAAAAAGGAGCTGATAAAGGATGAAAATTGCTGTAATCGGTGGAGTTGCAGCAGGTACAAGTGCTGCAGCAAAGGCCAGCAGAACTAATGAAGACGCTGATATTGTTCTCCTTGAAAAAGGAAAAGATATTTCTTATGCCGGTTGTGGACTGCCTTATTATATTTCAGAAGTAACACCACGCCGAAAAAAAGTGGTAATAAATACACCCGAAGAGTTTGAAGAACATTATGGTGTTGAGGTTAAAACTGAACATGAAGTCACAGCCATTGATAAAAAAAACAAGACTTTAAAATATTTAAACTTACGGGAAAACTCTGAAGGGACCGAGCATTATGATAAGTTGATTATAGCTACCGGTGCTAAACCAATTGTTCCACCAATTGATGGGATAGATTTAGAGTATATATATCCCTTGCGTACTGTAAAAGATGCGGATCTTATCAAAGAAAATGTAGAGGGTGCTAAGGAAGTAACTATTATAGGCGCTGGTTTAATTGGGCTTGAAATGGCTGAATCATTTGCAGAGTTAAATAAAGAAGTGACTGTGGTTGAATTACAAGATAAAATTTTACCACCTTTTAGTGAGGATATAACAAAATATATTGACCAGCATCTAAGAGACCAGGGAGTCGAGTTAATCTTGGGAGATGGCGTTAGTTCCTTTAGAGGAGAAGAAAATGTTGAACAGGTAATTACTAGTTCGGGTAAGAAAATTGATGCAGACTTTGTTCTTTTATCCCTTGGAATTAAACCGGAAGTAACTTTGGCAAAAAAAGCGGGAATAAAAATCGGTAAAACTGGTGCTATTGCAGTGAATGAAAGGATGGAAACCAGTGTAAAAGATATTTATGCTGCGGGCGACTGTGCTGAAACTATAAATCTTTTAACAGATAAAAAAGCCTGGATTCCAATGGGATCAACGGCAAACAAGCAAGGCAGAATAGCTGGGGAAAATGCTGCTGGTGGAAACAATCACCATTTAGGAGTTTTTCAGACAGCTATTACCAAAATATTTGATTATACTGTTGCTAAAACTGGTATTGATGAACAAGAAGCTGAGGAAAACGGGTTTGACCCTATAGTGGTTTCAATTACCGGTTCCAATCATGCTAGCTACTTTCCAAATTTTAAAAAGATGAAAATCAGAGGAGTATTTGATAAAAAGTCTCATCGGATATTGGGAGTTCAGATTGAGGGGGAAGATAAAGTAGATAAAAGGATAGATGTCTTGAGCACGGCAATTTATAGTGAACTAAGAGCTGAAGACCTATTTCAAATTGATTTAGCTTATGCTCCTCCTTATTCTACTCCAAAAGATCCTGTGGCGGTTTTAGGAATGGTAGCAGAAAAAAGATTAAAAGATAATAAATAGAAATGAAAAAAGTGACCTTGCGAAGGGTCACTTTTGATTTATCATTTCTTGCATTTTTCCATAGGTTATAGCTCCGCTCTGTTTTCTTATTATAATACCATCTTCATCAATGATGAAGGTTGTGGGGATTCCCCTTACTAGATAATCAGTAGTAATTGTTCCGTCTTTATCAAGGAGAGTTGTAAATGTGTAGTTTTTTTCCGTTAGATAATTAGATACTTTATCTTTTTTTTCCCCGGAGTTTACTGTAATAACTTTGATATCATCATAGTTATTTTGTAATTTCTGAATAGCAGGCATTTCTTCTTTACAGGGAGGACACCAACTGGCCCAGAAGTTCAAAAACACTTTTGTACCACGGTAATTGCTAAGAGTAACTTCCTCTCCCTCCATGTTATTTAAGGTGAAGTCAGGTGCTTTCTGTCCGATGGCCGCTCCTACTTTTACTTCTGAATGAACAGTTTCTGCAGTATAATTTCCTATCAGAATCCAAACTCCTGCTGTAATTGTGATGGCAGTTATTACTATTAACATTTGCTTTCGGGATAAACTCATTTTTTATACCTCCTAAAAAGTTATGAAGTTTAAATTGTTTGTAAATATAAGAATGCCGAGAATAATAATTAAAATACCGCTTGTAATATTTATATAATTTAAGTATTTATTCATTTTTTTGATAGCGGGCAGGATCTTTTTAGCGGCTAGGGCGGTTACCAAAAACGGTAGTGCAAAACCAGCTGAATACATGAATAATAAGAAGCCGCCAGATAAAATATTTTGACTGTTACCAGCTAGAATTAAAATGGAAGATAAAATCGGTCCAATACAGGGGGTCCAGGCTAACGCAATTCCTAAACCAAGGACAAAAGACTGTAAGTACTTATTTGATCGTTTTGTGATAGAAAGTTTTTTCTCATAATAAAGCCATTTTAATTTTATTATACCACTGATATGCAGACCAAAAATAATAATGATGACTCCACTTATCTTTCTTAAGATTGCCTGGTTTCTCAGTAGGAATTTACCAAGTAAAGTAGCAGAAAGGCCTAGTAGTATAAAAACCACCGTAAAACCAAGAATAAATATTAAGGCTGGTAAAATTGAATACTTTTTATCCTTTTTCTTTTGATCTGTATAATCCCCTAATAAAAAAGCTAAATATGATGGTATTAAAGGTAACACACATGGTGAAAGAAAAGATAAAAAGCCAGCTGAAAATGCTATTAATAATGATAAGTCTCCATTCATAGAGTTCCACCCACATTGGTTTAATTTATTTGGATATTTAAATATATTTTACCATAATAATTAAATATTATCAATCTTATTTATATAATCAATTTAATCAGGATTAAAGATATTATATCGTAAAAGAAATATAATATTAATAATTTTTGATTAAGAAAGAAAATAATATTCGTGCAGACAATTGAATTATCACTTTGTCTAAGTTATAATAAATTTAAGTTTAAAAGTTTAGGAGGGTCATCCCAATAATAAGAATCGAACTATAGCTTAGAAAGGTTAAATTTGCAAAGATGTACCCAAAATTTTGAAAAAGGAAGGTCAGATTTACTGGAATCAATATTTAAATAACCATCAAGGTATTATTATTCTAAAAGGTTGAAGTAAAGATAATGAAAAAGTAAGAAGAACAAAAGATGAGCAAGTTAGTTTTTAATTATAAGGGGGAGGAAACTATACATGTCAAAAACTGATAAAAGTTATAAGACAAAGAACGCCTGGTTAGAAATGGAAAATGTTGAAAAAAAAGAAATTTTTAAGTTTAATAAAGAGTATGGTGCATTTTTAGAAGAAAACAAAACCGAAAGAGAGTTTACAAGAGGTTCAGTTGAAATGCTTAAAAAAGAGGGTTTTAAAAAAATAGATGATAAAGCTTCACTGCAGGAAGGTGATAAAGTATATGCAGTGAATAGAGATAGACAGTTGATAGCAGCTGTAATCGGAGAAAAAGATCTTAAAGAAGGTCTTCGGATCGTGGCAGCGCACATGGATTCACCCCGTATTGATTTAAAACCCAATCCACTTTATGAAGAGGGTGGTTTAGCATACTTTGGCACCCACTATTATGGTGGAATTAAGAAGTTTCAGTGGGTAACTATTCCTCTAGCATTAAGAGGGTTAGTAATTAAAGAAGATGGAACCAGGATTGAAATAAAGGTTGGGGATAAAAAGGACGACCCCGTATTTTATATAAGTGATATTTTACCACACTTAGGGAAAAAACAGAGAGATAAGAAGATGAGTGAAGCTATTAATGCCCAGCATCTTAATTTGATTGTGGGAAGTGTTCCGTTCAACAAAGAAGATGATGATAATGAAAATAATAAAATAAAGAGTGCTGTAATAGAACACCTTGAAAGAGAATATGATATTACAGGAGAAGACCTGGTAAGTGCTGATTTACAGATAGTTCCTGCTGATGGAGTTAGGGATGTAGGCTTTGACAGAGCTCTGCTTGGAGGTTATGGCCATGATGATAGAGTATGTAGTTATACTGGACTGAAAGCACTTCTGGATACCAATCAACCAGAATATACTGCTGTGACCCTATTAGTGGATAAAGAAGAAATAGGAAGTATGGGAACTACGGGAATGCAGTCCCGTTTTTTTGAAAACTTTGTTGCTAAAATGACGAGCAAGTATTATAAAGATTATTGTGAACTTGATTTAAGAGAGATTCTTGAAAGTTCTAGTTCTCTTTCCGGTGATGTAAACGCTGCTTATGATGCTAATTTCTCAGAAGTATTTGATAAAAGAAATGCAGCTTTCATCAATAATGGAGTTGTTTTAACTAAATATACAGGTGCACGCGGTAAAGCAGGGTCCTCAGAAGCAACTGCTGAATTCATGGGTCAAGTACGTTCACTTTTTAATAAGGCGGGAGTAATCTGGCAGGTTGCCGAACTAGGTAAAGTAGATGAGGGTGGTGGAGGAACCATTGCCCAGTTTTTAGCAAATTATAATATGGATGTAGTTGATGCAGGACCTGCAGTTATAGCGATGCATTCTCCCTATGAAGTAGTGGGGAAGATAGATGTTTATAACACTTATCTTGCATACCTCACATTCCTGGAAAAATAATTAAATAAGGGGAGGCATGATGCCTCCCTCTCAATATATTCAGGAGGACTTTCTATGAATAAATATCAGTTTAGTACTAAAAAGATAATTATATATACTTTAATAATAGTTGTTGTTATTATGGGATATTATTATAATAATTTCGATAAAATTGATAATTACATATATGATACATATCAAAAAATAGAATATTTAACCAATATTAAAGATAAAGATAGTGATGTTACAATTATTGAAATAAATGATCTCACAACAGATAAACTTGGTGACTGGCCTCTAGATAGAAATTTTTATGTTGAAGGTCTTGAAAAATTGAACAGTGATGAAGCAGACGTAATAGTTTTTGAGGTTTTATTTGATGAAACTAGTGATGCACAAGCAGATAGTCTTATGATCGATCAGTTAAAAGAGAACAGGAATATTGTAATGCCGGTTTCGATCGATTATAGTACTAAAAAGACTTCAAAAAGAAAGCAAGAGTACGCTATTAACTCGATAAATTCACCAATTTCTTCTTTTATGAACCTTGTTAAGGTAGGTCACAAGAGTCTAATTGAAGACAGTGATGGGACTGTTAGAAGATTGCCCCCCCTATTTATAAACCAAAATAATTCCTATCTTCCGATTGGGAGACAGGCAGCAGAATTAGCTTTAGAAGAAGAAATTACGATTACTGAAGGTGAATATTTAGTTAATTATATTGGTCCGTCTGGTACTATTCCCAAAATCTCATTACATGATTATTTAGATGACAACTATGATCCCGAATTAATAAAAGACAACATTATTTTACTGGGAGTTACCAAAGAGGATCAGGCAGAAACATATCCTTCTATATTTTCACCCGATAGTGAATTCAGTAAAATACAGTTAATGGGACAGATGACCAGCAATTATTTACACCAAAATTATATAGAAGTTAACGGGGCGGGCGGGAATATTTTAATAGCTTTTATAGTTTTATGGTTGGCCTTTTACCTTTTTGAGAGGTATAATCCTTATCGTTCTCTTGCGATAGCATTAATTTTATCAGGCATCATCTTATCTCTTAATTACTATAGCACTGTTTACCACTTTTTATATACCGAGATCTCGGTATATTTACTGGGTATTTTGATATTATACTTAATAAGTGTTCTTACCTGGTTTGGTTTTGAAAGAAAACAAAAACTCGAAATAGTTAATAAGCTCAAATTCTATTTTCCGGATTATTTAATCAATAAAATAATTGAGAGACCTGAACTATTAAAGCTAGAAGGGGATAAAACTCCAGCAACATTGATACTTTTTGAATTTGAAAACTTTAACAGATATTCAGAAGAAAACACCCCTGAAAAGATAATTGAAGACCTAAATCACTTATATAAGAACATTTCTAAAATAATTTTCAAATATGACGGAGTAATAGATAAGTATCTTGGCGATGGTTTTTTAGCTTATTGGAATAAGGATTTTGACCAGGACAACCACCGAAATAGGGCAGTTAAAGCGGCTGTTGAAATTATGAACTATATAAAAAAAGAAAGAATAGAATTAAAACCTTCAATTGTTCTAAATACGGGTAAGATAATTGTTGGAGATATCGGTTCTAAAGAAAGAATGGAATTTAAAGCAATGGGACAAGTTGTACACACCACAACAGAATTAGGTGAAATAAGCGGTCCTTATGAAATTTTAATAGGAGAGAATACTTACTATGGTCTCTCAGACATATACAAAAAATTAGAGTGGAAGTATCAAGAAGTAGATATTGAAGGTAGGGCAAAATCCCTCGTAGTATATAGTTTGAAGGATTTTGAAAGTTTAGATAGGATGGAATAGTTATAAGAAAATATTGAGTATTATTCTAATTTTCCTATTCATAGTTACTTTTTTTACACCAACTTCAGCTCAAATTGATAGGGAAGAAATTAATATAACAGTGAATTTTCTTGCCTAGATAACAATGAAGGATTTAACCTAAAAATTAATACTCCTACTAGTACAATTACTACCGGACAAGCTATTTTTGGCCTGGAAATAATTAAGGGGAGAACCCTTTTATCAAGGGAGAGCGGAGAAGCTGTTATAATAGAAAAGACAATCCAAGCTGAAGAAGTTTTAACAGAAGACCAGTTGTGTATAGTGGGAGGTAATAAATAAAAGTTAATTAATTCAGCCCCCTCAGGGGGCTCTATTTATAGGAGTGAATATATAAAGTTAGTATTAATTATTTTTTTGGTTATTATACTAGGAAGGAAGATATTATTGTCTAATAAAAATAAATATCTGGGATTATTTTTAAAATCAATACCATTTGGCTTAGCTAATACCCTGCCTGGGGTAAGTGGGGGAACTATAGCTTTAGTCTTACATATTTATGAAACATTGATTAATGCTATTAAAAATATAAATTTAAAGAAATTAATAGTAATTGGTTCAGGAGCAATTCTGGGGGTATATATTGGATCAGCAGTGATTACAGATATCTATGCCAGCAATCCTCTTTTACTTAATTATTTTCTTTTTGGTTTGGTCATAACTTCTGCTCATTCAACTTATCAGAGAGTGGGAAAAATTAATTTCCTTAAATTAATATTTTTATTATTAGCTTTTGCAGGCGCTTTATTTTTCAGTCTGGAAATACAGCTCAATATGAATATCAATGGTTCATTATTATATTTTGCAGCAGGTTTTATGGGAAGCATTGCAATGATATTACCTGGAATAAGCGGGGGTACCATTCTGGTATTGATGGGTGTATACCACCCTTTGCTAGCAGCGATTAATAACTTCAATTTTGTTTTTTTAGCGGTTTTTGGTCTGGGTGTTGTTTTGGGTTTATTGGTATTTGCAAATATTTTCTCTTTTTTACTTAAAAACCATGAGAAAATGATAATGACAATATTGACTGGTTTAATAGTAGGTTCAAGTTCTGCAGTATTCCCTTCTCGATTTATTACCAGTGGATTATTTACTTTTATTTTGGGAGTAGTGGTGATTATTATCCTAGAAATCATCGGTAAGAACACCTGATTTTAAGTTATATTTTCCTATTTGTAAAATATTTAACTTTATTTCCCCCAATTTCTTGTATAATAGTAGTTGAAGTTAAAATATTGATAAATTTCTAAAAGGAGTGGTTCTAGTGCCAAAAATTAACGAAGATGAACAGGAACAAATAAGGGAATTATTTGCAGAAAAAATGGAAGAAGAAGTATATATTCAGTTCTTTTCTTCTCAAGATGACTGTCAATACTGTGAAGATACTGAAGAGATATTAGATGAGCTTAGAAATTTGACTGATAAAATTAATCTTGATAAGAATGACCTGGGCAATGGTAGAACTGAAGAATATGGAATAGAGCGCGTACCGGCCATCCTATTTACAGATAAAGATGGTAACGATACTGGCGTTCATTTTTATGGAATTCCAAGTGGCCATGAATTCAACACATTGATAGAAGGCATTGTAAGTATGTCGAATGGCCAAACCGAACTATCCGAAGATATAATTGAAGAACTCAAGAATATTGATGATGAGATTTTATTACAAGTATTTATTACCCCGACTTGTCCTTATTGTCCAAGAGCGGTTAAAGTTGCTCATGAAATGGCAATGCATAATCCCAAGATTAAGGGAGAAATGGTTGAAGCAATTGAATTTCCTGATCTTTCAAGTAAATTTAATGTATCAGGTGTACCTAAGACTGTAATAAATAGTGGAGCAGAAGAACAGGTGGGAGCCGTTCCTGCAAAAACTATTTTAGATAAAATAAAAACATCTATTCAGTAATTTTTAAATCATATTTTTCGTAGGGAGGGAAAATAATGAGTAAAAAACCGATTGAAGTAAATGATGCGAACTTTAGAAGAGAAGTTTTAAAATCTGATGTACCTGTTTTAGTTGATTTTTGGGCTGACTGGTGTGCACCTTGTAAAATGGTAGCACCTGTTGTGGAAAAGATAGCCAGAGAGCATTCTGGAGATATCAAAGTAGCAAAACTTGAGGTTGATGAAAACCAATCTACCGCTTCTAGGTACAATGTAATGAGTATACCTACATTAGTAATTTTTGAAAATGGTAAAGAAAAAGACAGAGTGATTGGTTACGCTCCAAAAAATAAATTGGTATCTAAATTAGGTTTGAATTAACATTCTCCTCGTTTGTTCCTATCGTCACGAGGTTGTACCAGGGGTACTCCCTGTTAAATAAATCGTACAACAACATTAGGGTTGTACCAGGGGTACTCCCTTTTATAAAAAACATACGACCACATTAGGGTTGTACCAGGGGTACTCCCTGCTATAAAAATCATACAACAACATTAAGGTTG
>JAWOEZ010000008.1:0-31059 GCA_046482435.1 Halanaerobiales bacterium | reverse complement strand
TATTAAATACGAAAATATCTTGAAAAATATATATCAAAACAGGATAAAGTATTTTGAAAGATTACAACAATCGTTCATTACAGACTAATCGTAAAACTTATGGTAGAAGTGTTAGAACTCAAAAATATCCATTATCACCAAAAGATTTAGTTAAATATGAAGGTGAAATTTGTAAAGTTAAAGGTATGTTTAATTATGGTAGTTGGGTCAGAATGAAAGATAGTCAAGACAATACGGTTAATTCTAATGTTAAAGATGTAGAGTTGATTAAATACAATAAAGGTTTATCATTTGCAAGTTAAAATCAAAACCGTTTCAATTCATCACCACCCAATGCTTAGCTTGGAGGGAGTTTTCTTGAAACTAAAACGATAAAGGTGAACTAATTAAGAAAACTTTTCAAAAACGATTAATGCTTGTAGTAACAGGAGTTAATGATTGTAGGTACTGTACATATTATCACTCCCGACTGGCTTTAGATGCGGGTATTAGTTCAGAAGAGCTTGCTCAAATTCTAGAAGGTTCGGTAGATAATTCACCAAAAGAAGAACATATTGCTCTACTTTATGCCCAACATTGGGCAGAGCAGGGTGGGAACGTTGACCAGGATTTTAAAGAAGAACTCATAAATAACTATGGAGTTAAAAAGGCAGCCACCATAGAATTAACAATTAGAACTATCAACTTCGGTAATTTAATGGGTAATACCTTTGATTTTTTCCTATTCAAAATATCCTTTGGGTTTTTGGGGAGTTCTTAACGATAGTTATCTATGATTTAAGCTTAAGTCATCCAGAAAGTTTTCCAATTTATAAAAAAGGAATATATAAATTTTTAAAGAATATAATAATATGGTATGAAAGGATGTCTATAATGGAACGCCTTCAAAAGTTAATGGCCCATGCCGGGATTGCTTCTCGCAGAAAATCTGAGGAGATAATCGCGGAAGGGCGAGTGAAGGTAAATGGCGAAGTAGTTACAGCCATGGGTACAAAGGTAGATCCCCAAAAAGATAAGATTGAAGTGGATGGGGAGGAACTTGAAAAAGAAAAAAAGATGTATTTAAAACTATATAAACCAACAGGATATATTACAACTGTGCAGGACCCCCAGGGCAGAAAGACGGTTATGGATTTGATAGATGGAGTAGATAAAAGGATATATCCGGCTGGCAGATTGGACTTAGACAGTAGTGGATTACTAATCTTGACAAATGATGGTGATTTAACACATAAAATCACTCATCCTTCCCATCAATTAGATAAAGAATATGAGGTTGTTATCAACGGCCGACTACATAAAAAAGATATTAAACAGTTTAAGGAAGGAATCGATTTACAAGAAGGCCGAACAGCTTCTGCACAAATCAAAAAAATTAATGAAGACAGTAAAAATACTACGTATAAGGTAATAATTCATGAGGGCATGAACAGACAGCTTAGAAGGATGTTTGATGTTTTAGGATATAAAGTTGTGAGTCTAATTAGAGTCAGGATTGGCAATATTACATTAGGGAGTTTAAAACCTGGAAATTACAAGGCGTTGAGTAAAGAGGAAGTACAAGATCTATTAAGGTTGTTACAATAATCTATGTAGCCAAACACAAGGGGGAGATCACATGGAAACATTAAAGGTTTCTGGTAAATCTGATCCTAAATCTGTGGCAGGTGCAATTGCTGCAGTTGTCCGCGATGAAGGAAAGGTAGAGTTACAGGCAATAGGAGCCGGAGCAATCAATCAAACAGTAAAAGCTATCGCTATTTCTAGAGGGTATGTAGCACCTTTGGGAATGGACTTAGTTATGATACCTGAATTTATCGAAATAGATGTGGATGATGAAGTTAGAACAGCTATTAAATTCACGGTTTCACCCAGAAGAGAATAAAAATATATACTGATTAATAACTTTCTCTGGGCCTATCCTTTGTAGGGGATAGGTTTTTCTCTTGTAAATAAAGTAAGTTAGATGAGGTGGATATAATTGTTTTTAAAAAAGATAAAAATTAAAGGATTTAAATCCTTTGCTAATACTATAAATTTAAAATTTGATACCCCAATTACCGCTATTGTGGGACCGAACGGAAGTGGTAAAAGCAATATAGTTGATGCTGTTCGCTGGGTATTGGGTGAACAGAGTGCAAAAAACTTACGGGGGACTGAAATGGCTGATGTCATTTTTTCAGGTAGTGAAAAACTTCCTCCGGCTTCTTCCGCTGAAGTCTCACTATTTTTAGATAACTCAGGGCGGATCTTGGATATAGAAACCGATGAAGTTAAGATTTCACGTGAGGTAAGCCAAGATGGAGAGAGTGATTACCTGATAAACGATAGTAAATGTCGGTTAAAGGATGTTAATGAACTGCTAATGGATACTGGCCTGGGTAAGAATTCTTACTCAATAGTAAGCCAGGGTAAAATCACCCAAATTATAAACTCAAAACCGGAAAACTTACGAGAATTATTTGAGGAAGCTGCCGGAATCAGCAAACATAAATCTCGTAAACAGGATGCCGAAAAAAGATTAGAAAAGACCAATTCAAACCTCCAGAGGATTAAAGATTTAGTCTGGGAGTTGGAAAAACAGTTTAACAAGCTTGAAAAAGAGGCTGAAAAAGCTCGCGAATATAAAGATTTGCGTACAGAATTAAAGGATATAGAGATAAATCTTTTACTTGATCAGCATCATGAATTTTCGATAAGATTGAATCAACTATTGGGAGAGAAGACCGAGTTAGAAGATATTATTGAACAAAAAGAAAAAATAGTTTCCAATAAAAAAGGAAAATTGCATAACAAAAAGGAGAAGTTAAGGGAACTTGAAGTTAGATATGATGATAAAAAAGATGAATATTACCGTTTGAAGACTAAAAATGAAGAGGTTAAAAATAGATTAAATATTATTGAAGAAAGAAAGAATAACTTGAACAGAGAAAAAAATAAATTAGAACAAGAATTAACTGATTTAAAAGAAGAACTGGTAGATAAAAATGAAAAATTAACCAACTTAAAAGATTCTTTAGATAATGAGAGTACAAAACTTGACCTTTGGGCAGAAAAGAAAGCCGGGGTTGAAAAAGATCACAAAACCCGGCTAGAACACCTTAAAAAATTAAGAAATGAGTTAAACGAATACCGGGAAAATTTAATTGAAGAAAACGTTGATATCAATCAGCTCCGGCGTGATTATGATAAACTTGAGGAAAAGATAAAATATAAAGAAAGGGTTTTATCCGATTTAAAGGATCAAAAAGAACAGACCCTTACTAATCAAGCCCAGGTGGAGAATAAAATTGCTAACAATAAAAAAATGCAGAATGAGACAAGTAAAGAATTAGAGGTAAATAAGCAAAAGTTAACTAAAATCGAAAAACAGGTAAAGGATTATCAGGATCGTTACCAAGAATTAGAAGCCAAATATGAAAAAATCCAGGCTGAGCTGTATCAAAAGAAAGCCCGGAAAGAATTTATAGAGGATTTAAAAAAGAAGTATTCTGGTTTCTATAAAGGAGTAAAGAACATCCTTAAAGCAGGGGACCGTTTTCCTGATATGTATGGAGCGGTTGCCGAACTAATAGATGTTGAAAAAGAATATGAAACAGCCCTTGATACTACTTTAGGTAATAAATTACAGAATATAGTAGTTAAGGACGATAAAACTGCTAAAAATTGTATAGATTATCTTAAGCACAACAGTAGTGGAAGGGCGACCTTTTTACCCATAGAATCAATAAAATCATACCGTAAAATTAAGACAGCTTCTTTTAAGGATAATGATGGTTATTTAGGTTTGGCTATTGATTTTGTGGATTTTGATGAAAAATATATAAAGATTATGAAATATTTGATGGGGAATACGATCATAACCACCGATCTCAATTCTGCGATTGAAATTTCAAATGTGATTAATAAGAAGTATAAAATAGTTACAAAGGAAGGTGATCTAATTTTCCCCGGTGGTTCTCTTTCAGGTGGGAGCCGTGAAAATAAGAAAAATAATATACTGAACCGGGAACGTGAAATAAGCGAACTGAACTCAAAAATAGACGATTTGAAGGAAGAAATTGATGAAGTGGTTAAAGAAGGATTAGAAATTAAGGACCATATTGAAGAATATAAAGCGGAAAAAGAAACCCTCTCAAATAATTATCAAGAACTTAAATTGAGGCTAAAAAACTATAAAAACAATGAAAAAGAATTAAAAAAGCAGCTTAATGAAATTAAGGAAAAAGAAGAAAAAGTCGATAATAAGATCACTCAGGTAAACAAAAAATTGAAGTCTTTAAAAGAAGAAAAAAGCAATTTAAGTGGACTTTTTGAAAAAAATAGTCAAAATTATGAGGAAGAAAAGGATATTATAAATAGTAAACAACAAAAAATAAATAATTTAAATGATGAGATAGAAGAAATGAGGGAGAATTTAACTGAGATCCGGGTAAAATTCGCAACCCAACAGGAGAAGATCAAAAGTATTAAAAATAATATAGATAACCTTGAAAATTCGATTGAACAAAATAAATATGACCAGGATAATAAAAGTGAACGGATTAAAAATATTAGGGAAGAATTAGAAGAATTATCAGATAAAAAGGTTGATTTAAAAGATCAGAAGGCCCAGATAGAAAATAATGTGAAAACCGCTGAAAAAGATGTTGAGAGATATGAAGTTGATCTAAAACAAATCCGCAAAGAATATGAACAGTTGGAAACTGAAGTTGAATATCTGAACGAAGAATTAAATGAAAAAAAAGATTATCTCCATGAAATAAATCTAGAATACACCCGTAAAAATGATAAAACTGAAAATATTGAAGAGCGACTTTATAATGAATACAACTTTGATCTTGAAGAGGATAAATACGAAAAAAGAGAAAGTGTAAAAGATCCAGAAACGATTGAAAAAAGGGTTCATCAATTAAGGGATAAAATATCTAAATTGGGTAGTGTCAATTTAGGTGCAATTGAAGAATATGAAGAACTAAAAGAAAGATTAGATTACTTACATGAACAGCAGGATGATCTAGAAGAAGCAAAAGAGTCTATACTAAATATCATTAACAGGATTGAAGAAACTATGATGGAAAAATTCAAGGCCACTTTTTATCAGATTAAAGAAGAATTTGAGGATGTATTTGTCGAACTGTTTAAAGGCGGCCGGGCTGAGCTGAATTTAGTAGATGAAAATGAACTGTTAGAAACCGGGGTAGATATTATTGCACAACCCCCCGGCAAAAAATTAAAAAAACTAACACTCCTTTCAGGGGGGGAACGTGCCCTAACTGCAATTGCTTTAGTATTTGCCTTACTCAGGGTGAACCCTAGTCCATTCTATATCCTGGATGAAATTGATGCCCCCTTGGATGATGTCAATGTAGTTAGGTTTTCTAACTTTTTAAAAGAATATATCGACTTTGCTCAGTTCGTTGTAGTTACCCACCGTAAGCATATGATGACAGCCGTTGATAATATTTATGGACTGACCATGACCGATAAAGGTGTTACTGAACTTGTTTCACTTAATATAAAAGAACAACTTCAATAATTGATAAAAAGGAGAATAATGATCATGTCTATATTCAAAAATGTTGATAACAATCAAGATCAAGATAAAGGTATGTTTGAGAAGCTTAAAGATGGTTTAACTAAAACAAAAAAAGGAGTATTCGGGAAATTAAATGATCTATTTTCAAAAGGTAAAGAACTCGATGAGGAATTTTTTACTGAATTAGAGGAACTATTAATTCAGGCTGATATTGGAGTTCATACCACCATCAAAATGATCGAGGACCTTAAATTAAAAGTAGAAAAAGAAGATATAGAAGATAGCGAAGAATTTTATAAAATTTTCAAAAAGGAGTTAAGTGATTTTCTCCAGGCTGAAAAAGGTGGGCTCACTTTAAAAGAGGGCCTTAATGTCATAATGGTAGTGGGGGTTAACGGTTCTGGTAAAACTACGACAATAGCTAAAATAGCCAGTAAATTCAAAAAACAGGGTAAAGAGGTTATGGTTGCAGCCTGTGATACTTTTAGAGCGGCTGCAATAGACCAATTAGAAGTCTGGACCAATAAACTAGGTGTAAGGTTAATAGCACAAAAAGAGGGATCAGATGCAGCAGCAGTCGCCTATGATGCGATTCAATCTGCCAGGGCTAAAAATTCTGATGTATTGATCGTGGATACAGCAGGTCGTTTACACACCCAAAAGAATCTTATGGAAGAATTGAAAAAAGTAAAAAGAGTTATTTATCAGGAAGCGGAAGAAGCTCATAAGCAGATTCTTTTAGTATTGGATGCAACCAATGGGCAGAATGCAATTTCCCAGGCGAAATTATTTCACGAAGCAGTTAATATCGACGGAATTGCTTTAACTAAGCTTGATGGAACTGCCAAAGGGGGAGTAGTGGTGGCCGTAAAAAATGAAGTGGGCATTCCGATAAAACTAATAGGAGTTGGTGAACAAGAGGATGATTTACAGGTCTTTAAGCCCGATAAATTTGTAGAGGCCTTATTTTCTTAAAAGAGACCCCTTGACAACTATTCTTCAATAAGTTATACTAGGCTCTGTGAGTTGCTGTAAAGTAATAATACTTAACAAGCTTGGTGGTTAAAATGCTGAAGAGGACAATTGAAATAGGGATCTTATTTGATTACTACGGAAACCTGCTGACAAACAAGCAGAAAAAAATAGTAGAACTCTACTATTATCAGGACCTGTCATTAGGTGAGATTGCCGAGAATTTAGAGATCAGTCGCCAGGGAGTATATGATCACTTACATAGAGCAGAAGACACTTTGAAATCTTATGAACAAGAACTAAAATTGGTTAAAAGGAACAAAAAGAATATAGAAATAATCAAAAAGTTACTTGAATTTGTAAAAAATGATGATGATTTAAAAGAAAGAACTCGAGATTTTCTTATAGATCAGTTAAATGAAATGAACAAAAATATTTAACGATGGAGGTACAGTTTTAGATGATATTTTCAGGATTAGCTGAAAAATTACAGGCTACATTAAAAAAATTAAGTGGTAAAGGAAAATTAACTGAAAAAGATGTTGATACTGCCTTGAGAGAGGTAAAACTTGCTCTTTTAGAAGCTGATGTTAACTATAGGGTTGTCAAAAACCTAATAAATAATATTAAAGAAAGAGCTGTAGGTCAGGAAGTTATGGATAGTTTGACTCCAGGTCAACAGGTCATAAAAATAGTCAATGAAGAATTAACCAAGTTGATGGGTGGCAGACAGAGTGAAGTTGAAATTTCATCTGAGCCCCCAACCCTAATTATGTTGGTTGGTTTACAGGGTTCTGGTAAAACCACTACTGCTGGTAAATTAGCTAAGATGTTTAAAAACGAAGGGAAAAACCCACTTCTTGTAGCCGGTGATATCTATAGACCAGCAGCGATTAGACAGCTGCAGGTTTTAGGAGAAAGACTGGAAGTTCCTGTATTTTCGATGGGTGATAAAAAAGACCCAGTTGATATCATTAAAGCGGGGATAAGTAAAGCAAAATCGGCTGGTAATGATATCTTAATATTGGATACAGCCGGACGCCTCCACATCGATGAAGAAATGATGAATGAATTACAGGAGGTAAAAACAAACACCGATCCTGATGAAATACTTCTAGTAGTGGATTCCATGACCGGTCAGGATGCAGTAAATGTTTCTGAAAACTTCAATGAAAAGCTTGGTATAGATGGTGTTGTTTTAACTAAGTTAGATGGAGATGCCCGCGGTGGAGCTGCTTTATCTGTTAAAGCAGTCACTGGAAAACCGATTAAGTTTATCGGTACAGGTGAAAAACTAGCTGATTTTGAACCATTTCATCCTGACAGGATGTCAAACCGAATTCTTGGCATGGGTGATATGTTAAGTCTCATTGAAAAAGCTGAAGAATCTATAGATAAGGAAAAAGCAAAAAAATTAGAAGAAAGACTGAAAAACAATCAGTTTACTTTCGATGATTTCCTGGATCAACTTGAACAGTTACGAAACATGGGTCCAATGGAAGAAATTATGGGTATGATACCTGGAATGAGTGGGGCTAAACAGTTGAAGAATCTTCAGGTTGATGAAGAACAACTTGATCACATCGAGGCCATAATTAATTCAATGACCAAAGAAGAGAAAACTGATCCTAGTATTATTAACGGCAGCCGCAGGAAACGGATTGCGGAAGGCAGTGGTACAAGTATTCAAAAAGTAAATAGATTATTAAAACAATACCGAGAAACAAAAAAGATGATTAAGAAGTTTAACAGTGGTAAAGGTAAAGGTTTAATGGGTAATATGGGTAATATGAATTTACCATTTTAATTATAGATTAAGTATTGTAAATTTTTCAAGGAGGTGAAGTTTTTATGGCTGTAAAAATTAGGCTTAAAAGAGTGGGAAAAAAAAGAAGTGCTTCTTATCGGTTGGTGGTTTCTGATTCCCGTAATGCTCCCATCGGAAAGTTTGTGGAAGAATTAGGTTATTATGATCCAACCACTGAACCAGAAACTTATAAAATTGATGAAGAGAAGGCTCTTAAGTGGTTAAATAATGGTGCTAAACCATCTAATACTGTAAAGAGTTTGTTGAAGAAATCAGGTATTTATGAAAAGTTTTTAAACCAAGAAAAATAAAAGGAGGTTACTCCTGTGGAAAAATTAGTTGAAGTAATTGCAAGAAATATCGTAGATAAACCAGAAGAAGTTAAAACTAATAGAGTAGAAGAAGGCACCACTACTATTATTGAACTCTCAGTCGCCGAAGATGATATGGGGAAAGTTATAGGTAAACAGGGTAGGATTGCCAGAGCTATTCGTAAAGTAGTTAAGGCTTCGGCTACTAAAGAAGGTAAAAAAGTAGAGGTCAAAATAAAATAGTAAATGGAGTATATAATATGGAAGAATTAATAACAGTTGGTAAGATTGCTAAAAATCAGGGAAATAAAGGAGAAGTTCGTGTTACTTCTTTTACAGATGACTTACGAAGATTTGAATTACTTGATGAAGTTGTTTTAGTAAGTCCTAATAATTCCGAAAAAATAGAGAAGGTTATTGAGGATATTTGGTTTCATAAGAATTTTGTAATTTTAAAATTAGCGGGTATAGATGATATTGATGAGGCTTTAAAATACCGCAACTATTTAGTAAAGATTCAACAAAATGAACTTTTACCATTAGCAGAAGATGAGTTTTATGTAGATGAATTGATAGATTCAGCCGTTATTTTACCGGATAAAAAGAAACTTGGTAAAGTTATAAATGTCGTCGATACTGGTGGTACAGATATCTTGATCATAGATGGAGTTAAAAAAGAATATATGATTCCAATGAGTAAAGAATACGTCCAGAAAATAGACATAGCAGAAAAAATGATATATATTGATCCGGTAAATGGAATTTTGGAGCTATAAGTAAAAAGGGGTGGAAAGTATGAAATTCGATATTTTGACATTATTCCCAGGAATGTTTAAGGGCCCCTTTTCGGATAGTATAATCAAAAATGCCAGAGATAATGGTATTATAGAGATTAATTTAATAGATATTAGAGACTATACTACAGATCAGCATAACACTGCTGATGATTATCCATATGGCGGTGGGGCAGGTATGGTCCTGAAAGTGGATCCGATCTATTATGCTTTGAAAGATATTACAGATGAATTCAAGGAAAAAGCGACAAAGATCCTGTTAACACCACGAGGTAAAAGATTAGACCAGGAAAGGGTTAAAGAGCTTAGTAATAAAGACCGCTTGATTTTAATCTGTGGCCACTATGAAGGTGTCGATGACAGAATCAGAGAAAATTTTGTTGATCTTGAAGTATCTATCGGTGATTATGTCCTGACGGGGGGAGAACTACCTGCTATGGTACTGGTTGATGCAGTATCAAGGATGCTACCCGAGGTTTTAGGTCATCATGATTCTAAAGAGAATGATTCCTTCTATAATGGAATTTTAGATTACCCCCATTATACCAGACCTTCTGAATTTAAAGGAATGGAAGTTCCCGAGGTTCTCTTAAGTGGGAATCATCAACTGGTAGAAAAATGGAGAAAAAAGCAGGCCTTAAAAAGAACATATTTAATGAGGCCGGATTTGCTTAAAAAAACTGAGTTGACTGCAAATCAAAAGGAATTGCTGCGAGAAATAAAGGAAGAGATTGAAGGGGTAGTAGATAATGAATGAGAATATATTTATTGCACTGATACACCATCCCGTATATAATAAAGATGGTGATATAATCACAACAACAGTTACAAATTATGATTTACATGATATTTCTAGAGCAGCAAGAACTTATGGTATAAAAAGATATTATGTAATAAACCAGCTTAAGTCTCAACAGGCTTTAGTTAAAAGAATGCGTGACTACTGGGTAAGTGGTTTTGGAGCTGAATATAACAGTACAAGACATGAAGCATTTAAAGTAATGAAGATCAAAGATACTCTAGCTGCTACAGTAGATGAAATAATTAATATTACAGGCAATCAGCCTACCTTAATAACCACAAGTGCTCAGAAAAGTGAAGAAACTATTACTTTTGATAATCTTAGAGAAAAAATAAATAAAACAAATGAACCTTATCTGATTATTTTTGGTACGGGCTGGGGTTTAGCTAAAGAAGTTATTGAAAAATCTGATTATCTTTTAGAACCAGTAAAAGGTAATACAGAATATAATCATCTTTCGGTCAGGAGTGCTGCCTCCATTATCATGGATAGGCTTCTGTCCTAGAAAATATTAATCTAATACAAAGTATGAAAGGAGGTCGACTGATGAATATTATCGACAGTATAGATCAAGAGAACATGAGAGACGATATTCCTGAATTTATAGCCGGTGATACAGTCCGCTTAAAAATAAAGGTTGTAGAAGGTGGCAAAGAAAGACTGCAGCAGTATGAAGGTGTAGTAATTTCCAGAAGAGGAAGTGGAGTTACTGAAACCTTTACCGTAAGAAAGTTTTCACATGGAGTAGGAGTAGAAAGAACTTTTCCAGTCCACTCCCCAAGAATTGAAGAATTTGAAGTGATGCGCAAAGGTGATGTACGTAGAGCTAAATTATATTATTTAAGAGAGAGAAAAGGTAAAAAGGCACGTATCAAGGAGAAAAAAGAAAAAAGAAAGTAGAAGATTACTAAAGGGTGAGGGGATTTTCCAGCACCCTTTTTTTAAATTTAGAGGTGAATTTTATGAATATATTCCCGGGTCATATGGCCAAGGCAAAAAGGGTTTTGCAAGAAAATTTAAAAAACGTAGATTTAGTTATTGAAGTATTAGATGCCAGAATACCTTATTCCAGCCATAATAAAGAATTAAATGAGATAATTGAAGATACAGAAAAGATTGTAGTTTTAAATAAAAAAGACTTAGCAGAACAAAAATATACCGCACAATGGAAAAAAAGAATTGAACAAGAAACTCCCTGTGTAAGTATCAATTCAGTTAAGAAATCCGGTCTTAATACATTAAAGACAAAGATGGAAGAAAAACAGATTCAGATAAATCAAAAAAGAGTTGAAAAGGGAGTCAAAAAAAGACCGGTTAGGGCTATTATCATCGGGATTCCCAATGTAGGGAAGTCTGCATTGATTAATGCTTTAGGCGTTAAATCCTCTGCCAAAACTGGTAATAAACCTGGGATTACAAGAGGCAAACAATGGATAAAAGTTTCTAATAAAATCGAGCTCTTAGATATGCCTGGAATTTTATATCCTAAAGCTGAGGATGAAGATATAGCTTACAAACTGGTCTTGACCGGTGCTATAGATTTAAAAAAGGTTGATACCGAAAATGCTGCCTATAAGCTTTTAAAATACCTAAAAGAATTAAATAGACTAGATTCGGTTAAAGATTATTACGGGGTAGAAGTATTTGCAGAGGAACATCCTTATGATATTCTCCCTAAGATAGGAAGAAAAAGAGGCTGTTTAATGACCGGAGGCAAGGTTGATAGAAATCGAGCAGCAAGTTTACTTGTTAATGATTATAGAAATGGTGAATTAGGCAAAATTTCTCTTGAAAAACCCGGGAGTGCTAATTATGGATTTTAATAAGATGACTATTCAAGAAATTAAAAGTTATATTAATACCTTTGAAGATATTGAAAGGATAGATAATAGTATTGTTAAGAAACTTGCCAGTGACTCCCGTAAGGGAGTACAAGATATCTCTGCCAGAATTAAAAGAAAAAAGGCCAAACGAAAAGAAAAAATCCAACAATGGCATAATCAAAATATACATATTAATAAGTTAGAGAAAAAGGGATATGAGTCAATAGCTGGTATTGATGAAGCAGGTCGGGGTCCCCTGGCTGGACCGGTTGTATCTTCTGCTGTTATACTAGATAAACAAGCTCCTATTCTTGGTTTAACTGATTCTAAAAAGATAAGCCTTGCTGAACGAGAAAGATTATTCGAGATAATCCTGGATCAAGCAGTTGGGGTTGGAATTGGGATTGTAAGCAATACCATTATTGATCGTTTGAATATTTATCAGGCTACATTTTTAGCGATGAAGAGAGCTGTTGAAGATCTAAAACCTGCTCCAGAATTTTTATTAATAGATGGAAATCAAACTATTCCAGACTTAAATGTTGAACAGAAAGCAATTGTAAGTGGTGATTTAAAAGTTAATTCAATAAGCGCTGCTTCAATAATAGCTAAAGTTACAAGAGATAGAATCATGGATGAACTACATCAGAGTTACCCCAGTTATAATTTTATAAGTAACAAAGGATATGGAACAAAAGAACATATTGATGTAATTGAAGATATAGGGCCCTGTCCTTATCATAGATTTTCTTACAAAGTTGTTCAGAAAAATGAAAGTAAGTGAGTGATTAATAATGAACACAAAATATTTAACCAGAGGTGCTTTAATTGCTGGTCTATATGTTATTATTACATATGCACTCGCACCGTTTAGTTTTGGGCCCTTACAGTTTAGAGCTTCCGAAGCTTTAACAGTTTTACCTATTCTATATCCCGAAGCTATCCCTGCACTTTTTATAGGTGTCTTTTTATCTAACATTATTGGTAGTTTAGGTATGGTAGATATAATAGGGGGAAGTCTTGTTACCCTCTTAGCTGCATATGGTACCTATTATTTCAGAGGAACTTTCCTTGCGTATCTCAGTCCTATTGTTTTAAATGGTTTTTTAATAAGTATTTATTTACATCTACTTTTTGAAATCCCATATTGGATAACAGTAGTTCAGATTTCGGTCAGTGAAGCAGTGGTTGTTTTACTGCTAGGCTATCCATTAATACAGGTTTTAAAAAGGAGACATGCTGACCGTGAGTATGATTTGTAAATCTTGCAATAAATAGAAAATTAAGTTATAATTTAAGTATGAACATTTTATTAAGTGGGAGGGATAATTAATGTTAAATAAGAAAATACAAGCACAATTAAACGAACAAATTAATGCCGAAATTTTTTCTGGATATCTATACTATGCAATGGAAGCATATTTTGAATCAGAAGACTTAAATGGTTTTGCTAGTTGGATGAATGTGCAGGCTCAGGAGGAATTATTACATGCTCAAAAATTCTTTGATTTCATAAATGAACGGGGTGGAAGAGTAGAATTAGATGCCATCGAAAAACCTAAAGTTACTTGGGAATCTCCCCTAGAAGCATTTGAAGAAGCTTATGAACATGAAACTAAAGTAACTGAAAGAATAAATAACTTATATGATCTTGCACTCGAAAAAAAGGATCATGCGACCGCTTCTTTTTTGAAATGGTTTATAGATGAACAGGTTGAAGAAGAAGCGACCGCTGATGAGATTGTAAGCAAATTGAAAAGAGTTGGAGATTCAGGACATGGAATATTCATCTTGGATAGCGAATTAGGTAATAGAACACTTGATACAGCTGAATATACAGATGAAAATTAATAATAACTAATAAAATTTGTATATGTCATGAGTTTCCTGTTTGAAACTCATGACATATTTTTGTCTAAAATCATCTCACATCAAAAATTATGGGGGTTGTTTAGATGGGATTATTAGAAATAATCAAAAATTTTTTTACTCCATCTTCTAGTTCAAAAATAATCAAACTATATATACAAGACAAAAAATGTGGTAACAAGATGAGAGTTGTCTTAAGAAAAGGTTATGACATCCAAAGGATTTATAAAGATGATGTAGAAGGTAAATATCAGGTTAATAAGGTAATTGTTTGTGATAAGTGTTATAATAATGTGGTAATAGACGTTGTATTTGATAAAAATTATAATATACTCGATACTAGTATTGAAAATGGTAAATTCATTACCCAAGAGGAGTTCCAAAAATAGAAGTTAGCGGTGGAGGTTTATATGTTATTTAATTTTCCTAATATCTTAACAATAATCAGGTTGTTACTTATCCCGGTGTATTTATATTTCTTTTTAAAGGGAGAATATATTATCAGCGGAGTATTCTTCTCGATATCTGGTTTAACAGATTTTTGGGATGGATATCTGGCTAGAAAACATAATACGGTTACAGATTTAGGCAAATTACTTGACCCCTTAGCTGATAAATTAACTTTGATAAGTATTTTAGCAGTTTTGGTTTATATAGACTTGCTTCCTAAGATAATTACAATTACCCTTTTAACCAGAGAAGTTTTTGTCTTATTTGGATCAGGTATTATGTATTTGATGGGAGAGGACCTTATCGAACCTACGAACTTGGGTAAGATTTCTATATTTTTGTTATATTTAGCAATTGCAGCCAGTTTATTAGAGTTTAAATTCATTGATATGGTATTATTTTATATTGTTATACCTATTAATATTATCTCTGCTTTGGATTATATTCGTAATGCTTATAAAATAATATAACTTAAAGGGGATTTATAGATGGAGATCCTATTAAAAGATATAAAAAAAATATATAGTCCAGCTCAAAACCTCAGTGAATACAATCATATAGTTATTTCTGGTAGAAAAATAGAAAAGATAATAAAAGATGATAATTTCGAACAGGATAGTTTTGAAAAAGTAATTGACTGTAAAGATATGATCCTTTTACCAGGCTTAATTAATACTCATACTCATAGTTCAATGTCAATACTGAGAGGTTATGCGGATGACTATATTTTAGATAAATGGTTAAAGGAAAAAATTTGGCCTGCTGAAGCTAAGTTAACTAAAGAAGATATATACTGGGGTTCAATGTTGGCAGTTTTAGAAATGATTAAAACCGGGACAACGACCTTCACTGATATGTACTTTCAAATGGATGAAGTAGCAGAAGTAGTTAAAAATACCGGTATAAGAGCTGTTTTAAGTGAAGGACTTATCGAAGAAAATGATGGTATTGAAGGACTTAATGATGCCATAAAATTTTCATTAAGGTGGAATAATAAATCAGAAGGGAGAATAAAAACCTGTCTGGGCCCCCATTCCGCTTATACTTGTAGTCCCGAATATTTAGAAAATATCAGGGATAAGGCCCTGCAGAATGATTTTTTAATTAATATCCATATAAGTGAAACAAAAGATGAAGAAAATATGATGAATAATAAATATGGCTTAACTACAGTACAACTATTAGATAGAATTGATTTTTTCACAGCAAAAGTTATTGCTGCCCATTGTGTACACGTGAGCGATAATGAGATAGGGATTTTAAAGAATAATAATGTTGGAGTTGTTTATAACCCGGCAAGTAATATGAAACTGAGTAGTGGGATTGCACCGATCAAAAAATTATTAGAAAATGGGATCACTGTTTCTTATGGGACAGATGGAGCAGCTAGTAATAATAACCTTGATCTTATTGAAGAAGCCAGGCTGGGTTCTTATCTGCAGAAAGTTGATGAAAATGATCCTACTGTACTACCTATCGAAGAGACCCTAAAGATGTTAACAATAAACGGTGCTGAGAATTTAGATATTCCTAATTTAGGGGAAATAAAGGAAGGATTTTTAGCCGATCTAATATTATTGGATACTAAAGGAATTGTCCATCAATATCCTTCCTATAATTGGTTATCTAATATATTTTATGCAGGAAACGGGAATGATGTAGATACAGTAATAGTTAATGGTCAAATATTAATGGAAAACAGAGAAATGAAATTTATAGATGTGGGTCAAGTCTACAAACAGATCGAAAAATTGACACAGAAATATGTTTAAAATTTTTGAAGGGAGTGGCTAAGAGTGAAAAGTAGATTTAAAAATTTATTCACAATTGTAATTGCTCTATTTATTATATTTTTAATTGCAATTTTTGCGGGAGCCAATTTTTTTACGGAATGGGCTTGGTTTAATCAACTTGGTTATTTAAGAGCCTTTTTACTGATGTTTTTTTCTAATTTTGGCTTACGAGTTCTAATTGGATTGATATTTGCGGTATTTGTTTATATTAATCTTTCTTTTACTAAAAAACTGTTTACAAAATATTTTGATAACGAGAACGTTGAAAGCGAGAATGTTGAAACTTTATTTAAGGATGAGAGCCAGGGATTTTTAAACTGGTTAAACAAAAAGAGATTAAACTGGATGTACCTTTTATTAAGTTTAGTGTTAGGATTTTTATTCAGTTCAGTAAGTTCGGAACTCTGGAAAATAGTTCTTAAGTTCTTTAACCAGACTTCATTTGGAACTACAGATCCCATCTTTGGAAGAGATATTTCATTCTATGTATTTAGTCTGCCATTTTATACTTTTATAAAAGAGATGGCAATGGTATTAATAGTTCTAACAATTATCGTAATCGGTGTGATTTACTTTATTGCTTCTGGAGTAAGCTCATTTTCAGAGATGAAAATGAAACTTTCAAACCGGGCGAAAAGCCATATCACAGTCTTACTGGCTGTATTTTTACTGCTTAAGGCCTGGGACTACCGTTTGGCAATGTATGAACTCCTTTATTCATCACGAGGAGTGGCTTTTGGAGCGAGTTATACCGATATTAATGCTAACTTATTAGGTTTAAGGATATTATTTTTCATAGCTATAGTTGTTGCTATAGGACTGATTATAAGCTTATTCAGGAAAAATTATAAGATTCTGGCCTGGGGACTTGGAATCTGGATAGTAACTTCCCTTATATTTGGGGGAATATATCCAAGCTTTGTACAAAGATTTCAGGTTGAACCCAATGAAATAGAAAGAGAACGAGAGTTTATAAAGTATAATATAGAGATGACAACTGAAGCTTATGGTCTCAGTAATATAACCAAGAAAGATTTTGAACCTGAAGATAATTTGACTTTAGACGATCTTGAAGAAAATAATGAAATCATAAGTAATATCCGACTTTGGGACACTAGACCATTACTTTCTACCTACAGTCAGTTACAAGAGCTAAGACAGTATTATGATTTCCAGAATATAGATGTTGATAGATATATAATCGATGGGAAATACCGACAAGTTATGCTTTCAGCCCGAGAACTTAATCAAAGTCTCTTGTCTGGACAGGCCCAAACCTGGATTAATAGAAAATTAAAATATACTCATGGTTATGGGGTAGCCATGAATGCTGTTAATAGAGTTACAGAACAAGGTTTACCTGAATTCTTCATAAGAGATATTCCTCCAAAAGTTGATGGGGATATCGAATTAAATAACAGCGCTGTATATTATGGTGAAAAAACGGATGAGTATGTTATTTCTAATACCGATTCCACTGAATTCCATTATCCTCAAGGTGATGAAAATGTATATATCAGATATGATGGAAACGGTGGGGTTCCAATGGGCAATTTCTTTAAGAAAGGCATTTTTGCCTTAAGGTATAATGACTTAAAGATCATGTTAAATGATGGTATAAATGCTGACAGCCGGATAATGTACCATAGAAATATTAAAGAAAGAGTCAGGAAAGCAGCGCCGTTCTTAAAATATGATAGTGACCCTTACCTTGTAATTTCTGAAGGAAGGTTATTCTGGATACAAGATGCTTATACTACTACTGATAATTATCCTTATTCAGAGCCGGTGAGCGGGTTAGGTAACTATATTAGAAATTCAGTTAAAGTTGTTATAGATGCTTATAATGGAAACATGGATTTTTATGTAATAGATGAAGAAGACCCTATTGCTAAAACTTATCAGAAAATATTCCCGGAAATATTTGTGGATATAGATAAAATGCCGGAAGATATCAGAAAACACATTAGATATCCTAGAGACCTATTTAAAATTCAAGTTGATCTCTATAGTACCTATCATATGAAAGATCCAGTTGTCTTCTATAATAAAGAAGACCTTTGGAATATACCAAATGAGAAATTTGCTGATAGTACTATAAAAATGGAACCATATTATATAATGAGTACTCTACCTGATACTGAGTTATCGGAGCTAGAATATCTACTGATGATGGCATTTACTCCCGCCAATAAAAACAATATGATTGCCTGGATGGCAGGCCGTTCTGATGGAGATAATTATGGAGAACTGGTACTCTATGAATTTCCTAAAGATACACTGGTATATGGTCCAAGCCAAATTGAATCCAGGATAGACCAGGATTCACAGATATCACAGCTACTCTCATTGTGGAGTCAAAGAGGGTCCCAAGTTATAAGAGGTAATCTAATTGTACTTCCTATAGATCAGTCAATAATGTATATAGAACCTTTATACCTACAGGCTGAAGAGAGTAAATTACCGGAATTAAAAAGAGTAGTTATTGGCTATGGCGGAGATATTGTTATAGATGAAAACCTTGACGGTGCTCTCGCCCAAATATTTGGTGAAAGAGAGCGTCGGGAAGAAGCAGTAGCTGGTCAAATGTTACCGGAAGATGTGAGCGGCTTGGCTTCTAAAGCTTATGAAGTATACCAAGAAGCTCAGAATGCATTGAAACAGGGTAACTGGGAATATTATGGTGATAAAATAGAAGAACTGAATAATTTATTAGAAGAACTTAATGAGCTTAGCAGTGAAGCACAACAAAATACCGAGGAAAATGTAGAATAGTAAAGTTGAAGGGATTACTAAATGTTAAAAACAAGTGAATTTAACGAATATAAAACAAAAAATGATATCAATTTATATATCAACAATACAGATAAATTCAAGACTAACTATATCCATTTAGATATAGTAAGGCCTTTATCAGATGAAAAGCAGGTTTCTAAAAATGCTTTAATCCCATATATTCTTTACCGGGGAACTGAAAAATATCCAACAAATCAATATATATCTCGTAGGTTGGACGAGTTGTACGGTGCAGACCTCAATGTATCTGTGGCCCGCCGCGGTGAAAATCAACTTCTTAGATTTTCTATAGAGGTAATAAACGATAAGTATCTAGATTCAAGGGGAAGTTTAATTAAAAGTGCTATTAATTTCCTATCTGAACTAGTTTTTAATCCTCTTATCGAAGAAGCTGATTTTATAAATGAATATGTTAAAAAAGGTCATGATTTTTTAAAAGAAAAAATACTCTCTTTAAAGAACGATAAAAATAGTTATGTAATAGAAAGATGTTACCAGGAGTTGTGTAAGGGGGAGGATTTCTCCCTCTACACCCTTGGTACCATTAATGGATTAGATAAAGGGAAAAAAGATAATTTATTTGATTATTACAAAAATGTCTTAAAAGAAAGTCCTATAGAAATGTTTGTGGTTGGTGATGTAAAATCAAGTACTGAAATATTTGAATATATTAATGATCATTATAAATATGAACGAGATAGGAAACTTAGCTTGAATAATACAGTTATAAAAACAAAAAACCTAAAGCATAGGGAATTGGAAGAAGAAGATGAAATAACACAAGCAAAATTTTGTGCCGGGATTAGAGTGCCTATTACAAGGGCTCATCCCCTATATTTCGCGCTGATAGTATATAACGGTATCCTGGGGGGCTTCAACCATTCTAAACTTTTTTCAACAATTAGAGAAGAAAGAGGGTTGGCCTATTATATAAATACAAGGTTAGAATCCACAAAAGGATTGATATTAATAAATGCCGGCATAGATACAGTAAATTATGCTATAGTTAAAGAAATTATTGAAGATAAATTAGTAGAAATGCGAAGTGGAGATTTCGAAGAAAAAAATATTGAATGGACAAAGAAGAAATTGATAAACAAATATAAGACTTTAAGTGATAATAACCACAGTATTGTAGATGCCTTTTTATTAGGATTAATTAATGGTAAAAAAGATTCATTAAATTTTGTTATTAATTCCATAAAACAGGTAAAAAAAGAAGAGATAGTGAGAGTAGCCAAACAAGTTGAATTGACAACATATTATTTGCTTAAACCAGGAAGTGCTCAAAAATGATATACAAAAATTTTGATGAAATAGGCGAAGAGTATTATGAAGAAGAGCTTGGATCTGGATTAAAAGTTGTCTTAATACCAAGGGAGAAATTTAACAAAAAACATGCTATTTTATCTGTTGATGCAGGATCTGTGGATTTAAAACTAAAAGACGAAAATGAAAGGATTCATCAATATCCTAAAGGTATAGCTCATTTTATGGAACATATTTTATTTGAGAATAGAGAAGGAAGTATTATAAATAAGTTTTCTCAAATTGGAAGTAATGTAAATGCCTATACGGGCTTTAACAATACAAATTATTATTTTAACACCACTAATGACTTTTTTCGGTCCTTAAAGTACTTATTTGATTTTGTTTTAAATCCTCATTTTGATCAAAAAAGAATTGAACATGAAAAGAACGTGATAAACCAGGAAATAAATATGTATCAAGATAGCCCTAACTGGCAGTCTTTTTATCAACTATTACAATCATTGTATTATAAATATCCTATAAAGTTTAATATTGCAGGTTCTCCTAAAAGCATAAAAGACATCAATCAGAAGTTATTAATGGACTTTTTTGATAAATATTATGATTTGAGTAATATGAGGTTAATTGTGATCGGAAATATAGCTTACAAAGAATTATTTGGATGGTTAACCAATAAATTTAAACAAAGAAAGAATCAAAAAAAACATTTTGATAAGGTGTATCCTGAGGAGCCAAAAGGCATAAAATTAAAGGAAAAAGATATTGCGATGAGTATTTCTAGGCCGATTATAAGCCTTGGCTATAAAGAGAACAGGTGTTTTAAGAGTAACAAAAAAATTATTGAACAAGATATGATAACCAATATGATTCTTGAAATGATATTTGGAAAAAGTAATGATTATTATCATAAACTTTATAATAAGAATTTAATTGATGAAAACTTCTCGTTTAATTACATGCGGGAAAAAAATACTGGTTTTGCCAAAATATATGCTGAAACCTCCTTTATAGATGAAACTATTGGGGGTATAATAGAGATCTTGAACTCTTGGGAAAATGAGATGAGTGCAAAAGATTTTGAGGTTGTAAAAAACAAATATATTGGTAGGTATTATAGATCCTTAAATTCTTTTGAAACACTTTCTTCTCAAATTATTAAATATCTGAATTTGGGCCATAATTATTTGGATATTATAAAAATAATTAAAAAGATTACATTAAATGACCTTGTTAATCAATACCATAATTTATTTAAAGATCAACAGGGGGTTAAAATAATAATAAGGAAGATAAGTAAATAAATTGATTTAGTTCTTGAAATGTCCATTGATTGGTGTTATAATCAAAAAAATAAATAAATAAATGAGGGGAAGTGGTAGATGAGTATCTATTAGTAGAGAAGATATCAGTTTCTTATTTATTTTATAAGGCGAGGACCCAAAACAAGTGAGTAGAAAGGAGTAGATAGTAGATATGCAAAGAGATCGATGGGATAGTAGAACAGCATTTGTTCTTGCAGCGATTGGTTCTGCGGCTGGTTTAGGCAATGCTTGGCGTTTTCCTTACATGGCTTATTCAAATGGAGGTGGCGCCTTCTTAATTCCTTATTTTATTGCCTTGTTAACAGCAGGTATACCACTTATAGTTCTTGAGTTTTCAATGGGTCAAAGTACTCAAAGAGGTGCTCCGGGAGCACTTGCTAAAGTCAGTAGAAAATTTGAAGGTTTTGGCTGGTGGGCAGTACTGTCTGGAACTATTATAACTAGTTATTATGCTGGAGTAATGGCATGGGCCTGGGATTTTCTAGCAGGTTCTTTTACTTTAGGATGGGCAGATGACGCTGGTGCATTTTTTTATGATGAAGTCCTAGAAATTTCTTCTGGACCAGGAGTACTTGGTGGTTTTTCAACCTCAGTATTGATCGGTTTAATAATTACTTGGATTCTCATTTATTTTATACTAAGAAATGGTGCCAAAAGTGTAGGTAAAGTTGTGTTAATTACGGTACCATTACCTGTTATTTTAATGGGAATTTTATTAATCAGAGCAGTTACCTTACCAGGTGCTGTTGAGGGATTAAATTATTTCTTAGAACCTAATTTTTCAATGTTAACGAATCCAAGTGTTTGGATTGATGCTTATTCTCAGGTGTTCTTTACTCTAAGTCTAGGCTTTGGTATTATGATAGCCTATGCAAGTTATATGCCTGACGATTCAGATATAATTAATAATGCTCTTATAACCGTATTCGCAAATTCTGGAATAAGTTTTATGGCTGGTATTGCAGTATTCGGTACATTGGGATATATGGCTGAAACTCAGGGAGTAGCAATTTCTGAAGTAGCTACTGCTGGAGTTGGTTTAGCATTTGTTGTTTATCCAAATGCCATTTCACTATTACCAGGTGGTGCGTTTGTGGTCGGATTATTTGGTTTTGTCTTTTTCGCAATGTTACTTTCTCTAGGTATAGATTCGGCTTTCTCAATCGTAGAAGCCGGGGTAGCTGCCATTAAAGATAAATGGGGAGGCAAAAAAAGAACTGTTACCCTCTATTACAGTTTATTCCTATTCCTAGTTGGATTACTATTTGCTACAAAGGCAGGTCTATACTGGTTAGACATAGTTGATCATTATGTTAATACTTATGGCCTAGTTTTTGCTGGTTTAAGTGAAGCTATTATTATTGGTTGGTTCTATGACACTGACGAGTTAAGAAGTTATTTTAATTCAGTTTCTGACTATACTTTTGGAAGCTGGTGGAATTTAATGATTAAGTTCGTGACCCCGCTAATGCTAATTATTCTACTTGTCTCTGAATTGATAACTGATATTGGTACTCCATATGAAGGTTATGAATTAAGATACCTCGTATATGGCGGATGGGTTGGAGTTATTGGCCTATTGATTGTTGCTTCATATTTCTTATCCCGTCAAAGAGGCTTAGATGATGTAGATGTTTAAAAACAAGTATTTAGAAGGGAGTAAATAATTATGAGTGGATCAGCAATTGCAACATTGATTTTTGCTAGTGTGGTTCTTTATGGAGGGCTTTTTATAACAGTGAGAAAAGCCGTTAAATCTAGAAAAAAAGAAGAAGAGTAGCCGTAATAAATATAAAGGGTCCTTTTCGGGCCCTTTTTTTAAGTTAATAATTAAGAAGAAGTGATATTATGGAGAATGCGATTAGTATCAAGGAAAAATTTAATAAATTGGGTTTTGATTTGATTGGATTTAGCAAACCTGAACTAGAACAAAAAGTATCTAAAAATTTTAAAAATAGGTACAAAAATAATGATTTACCACCATTTCTCCATCCTAATATTGAGGGTATCCTCGATCCTAAAAAAGAAGCCCGCTGGGTTAAATCTATTATTGTAGTAGGTTTATCATATGCAAGCAGTTCAAATCAAAGCACGGATGGTTTCATATCTAGATATTCTCGCGGAAATGATTACCATCAAGTAATGAAAAGAAAAATTAAAAAGGGGATTAAAGTTTTAAATAAGTTGTATGATAATCTTAAGTATTCTTATTATGTAGATAATGGTCCCGTTTTAGAAAAAGCTCTGGCTCAACAGGCAGGCTTAGGGTGGATTGGGAAGAACACACTTTTAATTAATGAGAAATATGGATCATATATTTTCTTGGGAGAAATATTCATCAATAAGGAACTTCCTTTTGATAAACCAGCTGACAATAAATGCGGTAGCTGTAACTTATGTAGAAAAAATTGTCCAACTGATTCTTTACAGACCCCATATTATTTGAACTATAGAACCTGCCGGAGTAATTTGACCCAGCTAAAGGGGATCTTGAATGAAGAAGAGGAAAAATTAATTGGGAATTGTATCTGGGGTTGTGATAATTGCCAGGTCGCTTGTCCTTTTAATAAGGAGATTCCAAAAGACTTACATCCTGAATTTGCTTCTAAAATAAGAGGAGATATAACCGAAATATTGAATTATAGGAGAAAAAACTTTCCGAAAAAATGGTTAAATACAGCTTTGAGCTGGAGAGGAATGAGGGTTATCCAAAGGAATGCCCTTATTTCATTAAATAATTTAGGTTTAAAAAAAACAGAGTATAGAGATCTAGTAATGAAGAAAATGAAAGATAATTCACCTATTTTGAGGTATTATGCCTATAAAACTTACTTAAGTTTAGGATTTGATATTAACCTTATTAAAGATATAATAAAATCAGAAAATGAAGTAAATCTCGAAAAAATATTAAAAGGAAGTGATTGAATGCCTACAATTGAATTTGATAATTTTGAATATAAAATTTCTCATAACATAAAAGCTCTAGATTTGTTATCTGAAATTGATATAGATAGTAAAGAGTTGGTGGTTGGTATAAAAGTAGATAATGATCTGGTAGATTTAAATTATAAAATTGAAGAAGACTGCCGAATTGAATTTGCCTATAAAGATAAACCAATCGGGAATCGTTTATATAAGAGAAGTCTCTTTATGTTATTGGCTAAAGCTATTTATGAGATATATGGTGATGAAATTTTAAATATAGAACATTCATTAAGCAATGGAATATATTGTGAATTAAGTGATAATAATGTTCTTAGCAAATCTGAATTAGAAGATATAGTAGATAAAATGCAAGAAATTGTTGAAAAAGATCATACTATTAAAAGGCATAAAATGTCTAGTAAAGAAGGAATATCTATTCTTAAAGAACAGGGAAATTTAGAAAAAGTAAGAATAATTGAGCAAAAAGATATAGATCAAATTAAATTATATGAAGTAGATGATTATTATAACTACCACTATTATCCATTAGTACCTAGTACCGGCTATCTTGATAATTTCAAACTACATTATCATTTTCCGGGCTTTGTTTTGTTATATCCAACACTTGCAAATCCAAATAAAGTTGAAAAATTTATTGATCAGCCTAAATTAGCTGACATATTTTACGATTATGAAAAACTAGGGGATATTCTGAAAGTAGGATTTGTTCCTGATTTAAATGACCACATTGAAAAAGATGAATATGGAGAATTAATTAGAATTTCAGAGGGTTTACATGAAAAAAACATTGCAAAAATTGCTGACCAAATAGCTTCTCATAAGGAGCTAAAAAGGATAATATTAATAGCAGGTCCATCTTCGTCAGGGAAAACGACATTGACCAAAAGACTGTCAACACAGCTGAGAATAAATGGTCTAAATCCTGTTTCGGTTTCTACAGATGATTACTTTGTAAATAGGGATAAAACTCCACTTGATGAAAATGGTAATTATGATTTTGAATCACTTCATGCCATAAACTTAAAACTATTTAATGATCATCTTGTTAGATTAATGAGAGGGGAAAAGGTCAGACTACCCAAGTTTAACTTTAAAAAAGGTGTTAGAGAAAAGAGCGATACTGTATTAGAGTTAAATTCTGACCAGCCAATATTAATCGAGGGTATTCACAGCTTAAACAATAAATTAACCGAGTTTATACCAGAAGACCATAAATATAAAATATTTGTAAGTGCTTTAACTCAATTAAATATAGATATGCAGAATAGGATACCTACCTCAGATACTCGCTTAATAAGAAGAATAGTTAGAGATAACTTATTTAGGGGGCATTCTGCTTATGAAACTATAGAGATGTGGGGAAGGGTTCGAAAAGGGGAAGAAGTTAACATATACCCTTATCAGGAAAATGCTGATGTTATGTTCAATTCTGCTTTAATTTATGAATTATCAGTACTTAAAAATTGCGCTGTACCCTTATTAGAGGAGATTGGGAGAGAGAACACCTATTACTATGAAGCGAAAAGATTACTGGAAGTTCTGGACTGTTTCAAAAACATGCCTTTTGAAGACATCCCAAAAACATCAATTTTAAGGGAGTTTATCGGAGGTAGTGCTTATCGAGATTAAACTAATAAGAGTTATTTTCTCTTAATTCTGGTATTAGATTATCCAGAATTTCTTCGATATCATTCCAGTTATTTACCCGGTATAATAGATCATAGTCACCCAAATCTTGATTATGGTATTTATTAACAAGGAGGACCGGAATGTTTTTATCTAATAAATTTTTTGTATTATCTTTATTGTCTTCAATAAAAAGCTTTATGTTATTTTCTACAGCTAATTCGGCTTTATCATGTTCATGATATAAATAATTATAGTTTACTTGATGTTGTTCCAACCATTTAATTGTAAGGGGCCTAAATTCTTTATGACGAGCGGTAATCAGATAAATGGTATGGCCTTCCTTTATTAAGCGGTCAATAACATCTTTTGCATTGGGAGAAATTCCAACACTAGAATATATTTCATATATTTTGTTATTTAGGAATTCTCGTAGGTCTTCTAAAGGTAAATCATAGGCTTTTGAAAAATCATATACGTTTTTCTTTCTTTTGATATTATCTTCAAAATAGTTGTTTAGAGCTCTTAACCAAATATTTTGTTGACCTTTTTTCTCGTGAGTTATTACTCCATCAATATCAATACCAATCTTCATATTTATTGCCCCCTAGATTTCAATATATGCTTAAATTATGATATAATTTTGTTAGTTACTTGATATTTATTTTAACATCTTTTTGTCTGATTTTCCAGAAGGAGATGATAATTTGGCAGAAGATATAAAAAAAATTATACAATATTTTGAAGGGAGATACCCTAATCCGAAAACAGCATTAAATTATGAGACTCCCTTTCAATTATTGATAGCCACAATAATGTCAGCCCAGACAACCGATGTCCAGGTTAACAAAGTTAATAAAAAATTATTTAAGAAATATAAAGAGCCCAGTGATTTTGCTAATTTAAGTGTAAAAGACTTACAAAAAGAGATTCAATCCATTGGATTATATAAAAATAAAAGTAAATATATTATAGATACTAGTCAGAGAATTGTGGAAGAATATGATGGTAAAGTTCCCAAAAGTAGAAAAGAATTAATCAAACTATCCGGGGTAGGGCGTAAAACTGCTAATGTTGTTTTGGCTAATGCCTTTGACCAGGAAACTATTGCAGTTGATACCCATGTTTTTAGGGTTTCTAATAGATTAGGTTTAGTTGATAATGATAAAAGAGATCAAGTTGAACAGGATTTAATGGATGTAGTCCCCGGCAATTATTGGACTAAATTCCACCACTGGTTAATTTTTCATGGGAGAGAAGTTTGTAAAGCAAGAAAACCCCGTTGTGAGGAATGTGAAATCAGTTCTTACTGCGATTATTATCAAAATCAAATTCAAGGAGGTAATAGGGATGATTAAAATTAAAAAGGTGATCTTATTTTCAGTGATATTTATTTTATTATTTTCTATTTCGATACAAGCCCAAAATTTATTAGAAAAAGGTATAGATGATTTTGATAGTGGAAATTATAAGGATGCGATCGACCAACTAACAAGTTATGCTGCTGAAAATCAGGATAGCTATCTTGCACACTTTTATTTAGGGTTAAGTTATACCAAACTCAATGAATATGATCCGGCGATAGATTCCTTTAATTATGCTCGAGAGGTTCAAGGAGATTCTTACAACCTTTTAGTTAATTTAGGTCGCGCATATTATAATAACAATCAAAAATCTAAAGCCTATGATACACTTCTAAAAGCAGAGGGTTATCCTCCTATTGATGAACAGGTCTATAATTTGTTGGGTTTAATTCATATGGATAAAAGAGAATATAATCAAGCGATCCAAAACTTTGAAAAAGCAATTGAGTTAGAAAAGGATAATTTCTATGTATATAACAATTTAAGTCTTTGTTATATTAATTTAGGAAACTTCAGTGAAGCGAGGAAGTATATAAATAAGGCTATAGATTTAGAACCTTCTGAACCTTATGTTTATAATAATGCAGGAATCATCTATGAAAACTTAGCACAATATGTTCAGGCCGCAGACTATTATCAAGAAGCTCTCGAAATTGATTCTGAATATAAAAAGGCAGAAGTCAATCTAGAAAGAGTAGAAAACAAAACCTCTAAGGAGGAATAAAATGATTAAAAAATTCAATGTAGATCAAGTATATATGGGCAGATTACAAAAAGATGATGACCTCCTGAAAGAATTAACAAATATTGTTAAGGAAAAGGATATTAATACTGGTATAGTAAAAGTAATAGGGGCTGTTCAAAACGCTAAAATAGGATTTTATAATCAGGATAAATCTAAATATGAATATAAGAAATTTGAGAAAGAAATGGAAATAGTAAGTTGTATCGGTAATATTTCTTTACTAAAAGGAAAACCTTTCATTCATGCTCATATTGTTCTAGCAGATGAGGACGGCAGTTGTTATGGTGGTCATTTGGCGGAAGGGACTCAAGTTTTTGCAAGTGAATTTTTTATTCAACCTTTGTTAGGAGATCAACTTGAAAGAAAATATGATGAGCATACCCAGTTAACGCTCTGGTAATAGGAAAGGAGCATAAAATATGAATAATATATATGTCTTAGATACAAATGTTTTACTCGATGATCCCCGCTCCATATATGATTATGTAGGGGAGCAGGTAATAATACCTCTGCCGGTTTTAGAAGAGCTGGATAATCAAAAAAATAAAACGTCAGATATCGGTTATAATGCTAGAGAGACCTCCCGTATTTTAGATAAATTAAGAACTAAAGGGAAATTAAACGAAGGAATAGAATTAGATAACGGCAGTTCATTAAAGATAGTTATTGATAAAAAGGAACTTAAACTTCCCCCACATTTAAGTGCAAGTAAATATGATAACAGAATTCTTACGACAGCAATTGACCAAAAAGAATCCAATCCTGAAAAGGAAGTTATAATGGTCTCTAATGATATAAACTTAAGGTTAATAGCAAATGCTTTTGATATAAAGGCAGAAGACCATAAAAGTAATGGTATTAATGGTGAAGAACTTTATAATGGTTTTATTGAATTAAATACTTCAAGTGATATAATAGATAAGTATTATTCTGAAGATGAACTCAACCCAGAAGAATTAGAAGATGATTTTGATAAGATTTACCCTAATCAAATGGTTCAATTATCTACTTTAGATGATAAAAATAAAAGTGCTTTGGGGCGTTTTGATGGAGATAAAATAGTGCCATTAATTTTTGATAAGAAGGCACCGATGGGTATTAAACCTTTAAATAGAGAACAAAAATTCGCTCTAGAGTTATTATTAAATGAAGATATTAAAGTTGTAACTGTATCTGGAAGAGCGGGTACTGGAAAAACTTTGCTTGCTTTAGCAGCAGGATTACAAAAAGTTACAAATGATAAGCTTTATGAACGAGTTCTGATAGCAAGGCCTGTCGTTCCAATGGGTAAAGATATGGGATATTTACCGGGGTCTGTTGAAGAAAAATTAGAGCCCTGGATGCAGCCGATTTTGGATAATTTGAATCTCATTATTCATAGTAATGAGGGGTCTTATCTATCAATTGACCAATTGATAGAAAACAATTTTATTCAGATTGAGGCTTTAACCTATATCAGAGGAAGGTCAATTCCAAATCAGTTTATTATTATAGATGAAGCCCAGAATTTATCCAAACATGAAGTTAAAACGATTTTAACCCGGGTAGGAAAGGATTCCAAAATAATATTAACCGGCGATCCTTTTCAGATTGATAACCCTTATTTGGATAAAGTAAATAATGGTTTATCCCAAGTGGCAAACCACTTTTATGAAGAAAAAGTGGCTGGACATATAATGCTACTTAAAGGTGAAAGGTCGGAAATTGCTCAAATATCGAGTGATCTTCTTTAAGAAGGATTCCAAATTAAGTTAATTAGATTAGGTATATTTTTTGACAGTTAAAATATATTATTATCTACTAATTTAAAATTAAATATAAGAAATTACCTGATCTATTACAGGATGAGGTAGAGGCCCAAAACGGAAGAGTAACTTTTTCTTTTAAAAAACTGTTTGGGAAGAGCGAAAGGGAGTTTTGCCGAAGTCTTTAATTTTTATGTTTTAAAAATTAAAGGTTGGGTCTGTATATAAGATATGCAGGACTGTCATTGAGGTATAACCCGTATTTCAATGTTGAGCTATCTCATCAAAAGGGAAAGCGGAGGTGGTTTCTACTGGTAAAATTAGTATTTACACCCAGCGTAAATCCCGCTGGGTTTTATTCATTCAAAGGGGAAAATAAATATTATAATCTTTCAATATAAAATAAAACGGAGATTTAAAAGATATGGATTAGTTTCGATAGCTAGGACACCTCCTAGAAGTATAAGATTCTCCCTGGTACCCAGTTACAATACCAACAGATATAGACTTATACTCAACCATATCGGATATTTGTTTATCCACCCATTGCTCAAGTTTTTGGTTAGTAGTAGTACTAAACTTAATATTGTCTCTAAGCCCTTTAATATCCCCAATTACAATAACTAATAAGATGGCTGGTGTATTTTTGACAGTAAGATATTTTATTTTGCCATTTGGCTAATTCTTTATTTCTAAATCTGATAAATGAGTTTAATCTGCCCCCATTATAGATAAGACTTTCTTTATCATTAAAAGTTACCATGGGATGGACCTCTCCTAAATCTACTGTCAATATTTTTTATTATCATCATCAAGTTGAGGATTACTTGCTTTACCTTTAGATTTTAAAAGAGACTTGAGATTATTATAATATTGCTGTACGATTCCTTGTCTGGTTTGAGAGTGTAGTTCAAACTGACCAGCATAAAATTTTATAAGTTTCTCCATATTATTTTCAGAGAGTTAGAAATCTTTATTTTGTTTTAGTTTAAAGATAGTAGAGACAGTTTTAGAATAGATCCGGCCGCTTAATCTAGATAGTTTAAAAGCTGGGACTAAATTATTTGATAAGGCTTTATAATT
>JAWOEZ010000004.1:0-58323 GCA_046482435.1 Halanaerobiales bacterium | reverse complement strand
TTCTTCTTGTGAGTCCGGTAAATCAATAAAACCTAGTTCACCCTTATCATACTGCCTATTAATATTTTGATGGGCTTTTTTTATTGGCCCTGCCATTCCATCTACTTCTTTTAATTTAATTCCATGTTCTTTACCTATATATTCTTCAAACATATTGTTGACATCTACTCTGACTCTCATTGCTTTTTTCCACTTTTGATCTTTATACCTCTCACCCATAATTAACCTCCTCTTTTACTTAATAACTCTGCTAAATAACATATAATAATCTAAAAATTAATTACTTTGTCAGCTTTCAGGACCCCTTGAATAAATTCTGCTATCTTGCTTAATTCTACTCCATCAATTAATTCCAGATTAGACCGCTTTTCTTACAGTATATAGCCGAGAAAACCTCGCCTATGTTAATAGGCAGTAATGAATTGGCTATTTTAATTTTTAGTCGACTTGAAAATTAAAATTATTTATACTATACACTTCTTGTCCAAATACCTTTATCATAATATAATATTGTTAATAATTGGAAATAAATGTTTATAAATGCTAACTAACCGTAAAAGTACAAGACATCCAAAACTTCTTTTAAACTATCACTATATTGAAAAGCAAGGTGACTAATATGTAAATAACCTATGTTCTAGAATTGCTTAAACCAACAAAAGAAAAGATATATTTTTAGACAATATAGCAGAAGTAGTTAAAAATCGCCAAAATGTCGCTGCTGTTAAGGATCTGAATATTAGAGAAGTTAAAAAAATATATAAGGAATTTATGAACTCTGATTCAGATAAAGAAACTAATAACTCTAATATAATGGGTATTGATATGGAACTTGGAAAATTAGCTGTTGTTAGTATTCAAAATCCGGCTGGTAAAGAGATCAACCGTCAGTTTCATAATGGTAATCAAGCGCGTTTTATTCGTAAAAAATATCGTTCTTTAAGAAGGAAACTAGGTCAAGCTAAAAAATTAATACTATCAAAAAAAACAATGATAAAAAGCAAAGAGGGAGGACTGATTTAAACCATAAAATTTCTCGTCAACTTATTAATCTTGCTGTGCAAGAGAAAGTTGGCCCTATAGTTAGGGAGAATCTAGAAAATATCCGTCAAACTGCTCAAAGTATTTATCGGGCTGATAGAAACCCCCCTAATTGGACTTTCTATCAACTGCAAAATTTTATTGAATATAAAGCTGAATTGGCTGGGATTAAGGTATAATATATTGACCCTAAACATACCTCCCAGAGTTGTTCTAAATGTGGCCAAGTTAAAAAATCCAATCGTAAAGGCAATTTATATTCTTGCGAGTGTCAGAATCATATCGAAGCTGATCTAAACACAAGTAAAATATAGCACATTTAGGACAACAATCTGCTTTAATGGTAATAGTTTAAGTGCCTGAGTTGGTATATCCATATCTCAGGAAAGTTGAGGGCTCAACCTTAATGTGGTTGTATGATTTTTTTAGCAGGGAGTACCCCTGGTACAACCTTAATGTGTTTGTATGAATTTTATAACAGGGAGTACCCCTGGTACAACCTCGTAACGGCCTCGATGGTCTAATACCGGAACTATCATTGCGTAGTACACAAGAGAGTTTCGGTGAAAGTTCCTTTAAGGAATCCTCGTTCGTGACGGTAGAAACGGACGGGGAGAATGTCAAAGCAACCCGGCCTTCCTCTTGTGTTACCGGCATCGCCTTTAAGACAGTAGATATTTCAATCGAATCGAAATGACGGGTTGAACCTGTCGAGACCACAACTTTTTCTAAATGATCTAAAATTTCTTGGCCTCTGTATTCTAAAAATTGACATTCAAAGTATTTGGAAGACGCTTGCTAGGATGACTACTTTCAGGATTACCAAAATGATGGTAAATATATTTTCCATTTCTTCTGCCAAATCTTCATCGATCGAGGTTGTGGCATTATGTTCAAGATATATTATTGATAAGCCCCTTCCTAGCATAAATTTCTTTTAGATTATATATATCCTTAACTGTCTCTATTTTTATTTTAAAAATCTTTTTTAAGTGGGCAACCAACAATCGCAAAAAAAGAAGACGATCTCCCGGTTAAAAATTATATCATGGCCTTTACTCATTATCCTTATTTATATGTGGTTAATAAAAGTATACCACTTCCTGACTGATTTTCAAGTTATTATAATCTGTGGTTTCTGTCAAACTTTTGTGGGGTCAACTTCCTCACAAGAAGAAATAGTTAATATATTGTATCTAAAATGGACTTTTCACACTGATAATTACTCTTAAAAGATAGTTAACTAATTTTAAGTTAATTAATACTCAAAACCATCTCTAATTAAAGATACTACAACCAAAGTATTGTTTTTATACTTTAATGTCTCAAAGTATTTAAAGAACAGCCGGTAACTTTTAGCTTTATTTAATACTTCAACCAACTTCTCTTTGCACTAACTAACCTATTCAAAAAATTATAAAATTGCAAGGTTTATTTCACAAATTTTCCATATCTAAATAGGAAAGAACGAAATATTTTGACATGTTAAGACATTAATCAAGTTAGTACTGTCTAATTTATAAAGAGGATGAAAAAAATTATTAAAATAAGAAAATAAGTCTTCCCTCAATGTTTATTTTCTATCGTTTCTACTCGATTTCTGCCCTCTTCTTTTGCCTTATATAAAGCATCATCAGCAGCTTTTATTATCTCCCTTATATCTTTATTTTCTAAATAAGAAGCTACTCCAAAACTGCTTGTTATGTTTCCAACTTTAGTAAATTCATAATCTTCTATCTCACCACGAAGTCTTTCTGCCAAGATAACTGCAGAATCTAGGTCTGTTTCAGGTAATATGATGAGAAACTCTTCCCCACCCCAACGGCCACAATAATCTACTTTCCTTATCTTATCCAACAGTAGTGAACTTACTTCTTTCAAAACTTCGTCCCCCGTTTGGTGACCATAATTATCATTTACTTCCTTAAAATGATCAAGATCTAATAATATTATTGAAAAATCATTATTATATCTTTGTGACTCGTTGTGAATATCTTTTAAAATATCATCTAGTTTACGCCTATTGTAAATGCCCGTTAACTTATCCTGGTCTGAAATCTCTTTTAGTTTTATATTTATCTTATTCAGCTTTTTATTTTTCTCTTCTATCATTTTCTGGTTAATAAATTCATTTATAAACTTCCTATAAATTACCATTGACGCTATCCAAGCAATCATATTATTTGACAAAGCATCAGAAATTATTGTTCTTTCCAATAAAGTTGGATTATACATTGAAGCCACGAAATACAGTAATATAATTCCATAAAGATAAATAAATAAACTTTCCAAGTAGCCATAATAAAATATAACTGCCAAACCATAAATCAGAGCAATATAAACCGTGGGAAGTCGAATGATTTGACCCGAGGAGATAACTACTCTAATTAAAACTATTGTTATCCCTATAATTCCGATCCCTTTCACATAAATATTATGATAAATTTTTATTTCCAGTGGTTTATTGTAATAAAAATAAATACTAATTACTGCAAATATTATCATAATAAATGAAGTAGCATAGAATACTTTTTGTGAAAGGCTTCCAGAAGTACTCACAAATAAGGCATAATATAATTGTTCAACTATTAAAAAGCTTGAAACCAATAAAATCCTAAAATTGTTGCGATTAAACTTATTTATTTTGAATTCTTTTTCATATTTAGTTGGAATTGGATATATATTGTCTTTAATATATTTAAACATCAGAATCCCCTCATCTACCCTTAAGTTTTATTTGCCTTAATTTCAATATTAATCGGGTTTAAAAATTTAAATTCATTTGGGTGGCTTTTTAATAGCTTTAATAAATAACTTGCTCCTTATTCTATGTGTTTTTTTAATTTTTTGTAGTTCTCTAACTGTTTTTCATAAGAAGTTCTATTTAAACCACTGGGAGAAGAAATCACAAATTCTTTTACATCCTCAACATGGCTCTCATCCTGTAAACCTCTATTTACATTATCTTTATTAGAAAATTCTTTATAAACACCAATCCCCATAAAACAAGCAACTCCGGGCTTATATTTTTTTAGTTTTTCTAACAGTTCTTTTCTTCCTTTTTCATATTCTTTTTCTTTTATTTTATCTGCTGACTGGGTTGGACGAGAAACTATATTAGTTAAGCCATAACCTAATCCAAGTAATTTATAGTCTTCTTCTGGCTTATATAGTCTAGGTGTTAACCCTGATTCATATAATAATTTATAGAACCTATTGGTAGAATGGGCATAATGATAACCTGTTTTAGAAGACTTTATACCTGGATTAAAACCTATAAATATTATCTTTAAATCTTTTTTTAAATAATCATTAATTTTATCCATAAATAATCCCCTTGATATAAAATATCCCCTCCTTCGTGCGTTCCGAGGAGAGGATATAATTTAAAACTTTTATATATTATTTAACTTTGATTTCTGTTTCATTTTTCCAATAACCGTGTAGGTTACAAAATTCTTCAACTTTTAAGGTTACTGTTTCATCTAATTTTAATTTCAATTTAGCTTCTGCTTCACATTCAGGAGTGAATGTCACGTTGGCAACTTTCATGTCCCCAGCATATACATCGAAGAACTCAATAAAATGTCCATCTTCCATCGGGTGGTCAATTTCTTTACCCATCTTAACAGTAACTTCAAAAACTTCACCTTTTTCCACACTATCAGGAGCAGTAATAAAAGGAATATGTTTCTTTTCCAATACAGTCTTATCATTAGGATCTTTTAAAGTTTGAACTTCATATTTGGACATCGATATTCCCCCTTCTTGTTTCTAATACAATTATAATGTATCTATTATTATTTTTCAAATACTTTAAAATCTTCTTTAGGTGCACCACAAATTGGACATTCATCAGGAGTACCATCTTTTACAGTATGTCCACATACTTCACAGATACTAACTGATTCTAATTCAATATCTTGACCATCTAAAACTGATTCCCGTGCTTCCCCAAAGAATTTAGAATGTATTTTTTCGGCTTCAAGTGCATAATGGAAAGAACGAACTGCTTCATTTTCCTGTTGCTCTTTTGCTACCAGATTGTATGTAGGATACATCTGATCTATTTCAAAATCTTCACCAGCTTTAGCACCTTCCAAATTTTCGGCTGTTGAGCCGATACCAAATACAGCACCTGAAGCTACAAGGAAATCTCCCATACAATTATCTAAGGCCTCGAAGTGATTACTTGCATGTACTTGTTCTGCATAAGCAATAGCTTTAAAAAGTAAACCCACATTAGGATATCCTTCTTTTTCAGCCTTGTCACCCCAAACCTTATATCTTTGAAATGCCTGACTTTCTCCTCCATAAGCTGATCTTAAATTTTGTGCTGTCATATCATTTTTAACCATATTAATTCCTCCCTTTATATATTCTTATCAACAATAATTACTGATTATGATTATAGCACTCTGAGTAAATTGTGTCAAGATACCATTTATTAGAAGATTTTACAATTAATCATACAGGTAATTAATAAGATTAGCCTTTTCATCAATTTTAGGTCTTATTAAATTTTTCTTAGCTGTCATGACAGTTGTTACTCCAGGACCGTGGCCCATTTTTATGCAGTCACTATGAACTACAACTCCAATACTTCCAGCACCTTTTTTAAATTCTCTACCATAAGTATTGTCTGAGTCTTTTAAATATACAAAATCTCCAAATTTTAATTTATCGATCCCAAGATTTTTGATTTCCTCTTCATCACCAGTTGTAATATCATAATCGCCTAATGCTACACTAGAGGAACCTATTCCAGAGCCCATTAAGTGAGCAGGTATTGCAGTAGTTACACCTACTTCTAGGTACCCATCCTGTTCGCTTATATTCATTTTATCTAATAAATTAGGATCGAGATTGAATAAACTTATTTCAGGATAGTCATTTAATTTTAATCCCTGCCCAAAAGCCTTTATTAAAATTTTATCATCAATCGTTAACTTTTCCAAAACTTCCGGTTCAAAATCTATAATCACATGGCCAATTCCACCATGTGTTCCAGTCACATAGCCATAAGTCCCTTCGGCATCTCCACTTATAATTTTTGCCTTATTACCGATACAGGCTAATAAGCCCAGACCATAATTATCATTCTTTTTATTTTTGTCACTTATCTTCATACTGACACCAGGTTCAATATGGTCTCCTGCCCAGCCAAATGCTGGATCGCCGATTCTTACATTATAGGAAATCCCTCCTGTACCGGGTAAAATTTGACCTTTACCCTCCCTATCCATTCGATAAGGAGTTCGTGCTGATAAGGGATGAGATATTGCTCCCTGTACTGCCTGTTTTACTAATCTTTTTTTATTTATATTCAAGATCAATACTCCTTCCTTTATTTAATTATTCAAGTTCTGAAACTTCTAGCAAATGATCCATCATTTTTTCTAAAAACTCTTTATCCACTTCATCAAAATTACTTAAAGTTGGACTGTCAATATCAAGTACCCCAATAATTTCTTCATTATAAAAAAGTGGGACTACTATTTCCGAACTTGAATTAGGGTCACAAGCGATATGTCCGTTAAATTTATGAACATCATCTACTATATAGGTTTTCCCCTCTTCAACAGCAGAACCACAGACCCCTGACCCTATTTCGATTCTTATACAGGCTGGTTTGCCCTGAAAAGGTCCTAATACTAATTCTCCTTCTCTCACCAGGTAAAAACCCGCCCAATTAACATCTTCTAATTGATGGTAAAGTAAAGCTGAAACATTTGCTAAGTTAGCTATCCAATCTTTTTCACCTTCAATTAAAGCTTTCAGACTATCAAATATTGCTTCGTAATTTTCCTGCTTATTTTCTAGATTCACATTGAAAACCCCTTTTGATTAAGTATATAATCTTTCAAAAATTTCTCTTAACTTTTTGTTTTCCCTCAAGATTTCAAGGGAAATTTGAGCATGCCCTTCAGTATAACCATTACCAATAATCATATTAACATCTTTTCCAACACCTTCAGCACCAAGTGCTGCCTTGGTAAAACTAGTGGCCATTGAAAAGAAATAGATTGTCCCTTGCTCCTTAGTACATAATATGGAAGACATTTCTGTGTCGGAAATATTAACATTATTAATTACTAGGTCTGCTAACTCCCCATCATTTTCTCGTTTTAGAAGTTCCATAGTTTCTACGGGTTTGGTTGCATCTCCCTGTAAAACTATATCTGCAAGTCCTAATTCATCTATTCTTTTACAACTGGCATCACTATGTCCCATCCCGATCACAGTACCTGTGACACCAGCTCGTTTTTTAGCTTCATGTAAACAGATTAGACCTGATTTACCGCCAGCACCTATAATTAAAACATTATCACCAGGTTTTACCAGTTTGGCGGTCTGAGCAGCTGCACCGGCTACGTCAAGTACAGCTAAAGAAAGAGTATCTTTCATATCTGAGGGAAGTTTTGCATAGATACCGCTTTCAAATAATATAGCTTTTGCTTCCACTTCAACCTGATCTATATCTTTATGAACCTTTTTTATTTTCTCGATTTTAAGGGGAGTCAAAGATAAAGACACAAGGGTTGCAATCCGGTCCCCTACTTTGAGATCTCTATCTTTTAGTTTATCTCCGAGTTCTGCAACAGTCCCTATTAACATTCCACCAGATCCTGTCACAGGATTATGGTGTTTACCTCTTTTATTCACTATTTTTATCATCTTTCCCTTTATTTTTTCTTCGTTTTCTCCTACTTCCTCTTTGATTTGAGTGAAACTAGCAGAATCAATATTTAACACTTCCACATCAATTAGGATTTCATTATCATATAATTCCATTGTATTATCAATTTTCTGAGCAGGCTGGGGTAATACCCCGCTTGGACTTATAACTCTATGTAAACCATATTTATTACCTTTTTTCATTATTAATTACCTCCTGATTATTTTATCTATACTCTGGATTGGGGTTATCAAATCTACAACCTGCATCCCATTTAGAACGCTGGTTCCCATAAGCAGGAATCCCCGCATTTTCTTTTATCATTTTTGCCATATGCATTAAATTCCAGGTCATAAATGTTGTATTCCGGTTGGTAAAATCATTTTCAGGTCCACCTGATCCTTCATCTAAATATGATTTACCCGGTCCGATATCTCCAAGCCATCCGGCATCAGACTGAGGTGGGATTACATAACCTATATGCTGAAGGGAATACAGAATATTCATTGCACAATGTTTAACTCCATCTTCATTCCCTGTTATGATAGTACCTCCTACACGTCCATAATATATATACTGTCCTTGATCATTTAATTCGCCTGAATAACTATATAATCTTTCAATTACTTTACTACAGACCGATGACTTATCCCCGAGCCAGATTGGAGTGCCCAAAACCAATATATTGGAATTTAAAACTTTTTTTTGTATTTCAGGCCAATCATCTTGCTCCCAGTCATATTCTGTCATATCTGGATAAACACCAGTTGCTATGTCATAATCAGCAGCTCTTAATACCTCAACATCTACACCATTTTCTTCCATAATATGTTTTGAAACATCAATCAAGCCCCTGGTATGTGACTTTCGGGGAGATCTCTTTAAAGTACAGTTAATAAACAGGGCACTTAAATCTTCAAAGTTATAATTAATAATAATCACCTCCGATTTTTAATTAATCTCTAAAATTTGTCGGGCTTCTATAGGATTAGCAATTTCTCGACCGTACTCTTCAGCCAACCTAACAATTCTTTTAACCAGCTGGGCATTACTCTGGGCTAATTCTCCTTTTTTATAATATATATTGTCCTCAAAACCTACTCTTACATGCCCACCCATTATTATCGTATGGTAAGCAATTTCCAATTGATATCTGCCGACACCCGCAGCAGTCCAGGTTGCATCTCCCGGCAGATGTTCTACCATAAACAAGAGATTTTTCACAGAGGCAGGCATTGCTCCGGGAACCCCTAAAACTAAATCAAAATGAAGATGTTTATCTAACAATTCTTCCTTTCTTAATTTAAGGGCATTATAGATATGTCCGACTTCAAAGCACTCTAATTCAGGTAAGACATCTAATTTTTTCATCTCTTCAGCGAAGTTTCTCATCAAAGGAAGGTCATTAATAAATACCTCATCTCCGAAGTTAGTTGTTCCACAGTCTAGAGTTGCCATCTCCGGTTCTAGATAAATAGGTTGAATTCTTTCTCGCCAGGACATTCCAGCTGCCCCACCAGTAGAAGGTTGAATAATTGCCTTTACACCGTATTCTTTCATCTTGTCAATTGCTCTTTTAAAGACTTCCTTGCTTTGAGTAGGATTACCATTTTGATCCCTGACATGGAGATGGATTATAGAAGCTCCCGCTTCTTCAGCTTTTAATGCCTGTTCTGCTAATTCCTCTGCTGTGATCGGTAAATTTGGATTATCCTCTTTTGAAACTTCAGCTCCACAGATTGCAGCTGTTATTATTAGTTTATCCATTATTGGTTCCTCTGTCTTTCTGCTGGTACCACACAGGTCCCGCTAGCCTTACAGACTAACCCAGGATCTTCTAATACATCACAAGCGGAAGCAAATTCTGCTTGGTCCGAAGAAGTAATGACTTTATAAGCCGCAAACTCCATTTTTCTAGATGTATTACCTTCCTTTACAATTTTACCTTTGGCTTCAATAAAATCCCCTGCATAAACCGGTGCTGTAAATTCAACATTATCATAGGATAAAAATAGTCCTTCATCCCCATCATTTCTAATTAATAATTCAGTAGCTACATCTCCAAATAATTCTAACATCTTTGCCCCATCAACTAAATTACCAGCATAATGAGCATCATTTGTACTCATCCTCAATCTTATTAATACTTCCTCACTCAAATTTATCACCTCTTAATTATTATTATCTAACTCTTCGTGAACTTTTTGGACAATATATGAGGCCACCTGGTTTGGTTTAGTACCGGCTCCAAAACCAGCGTCAAAACCCAATTCCAAAGCCAGTTCATGACTGATTCTGGGGCCCCCTAAAACTAGGATAAATTCATCTCTTAAACCTTCTGCTTCTAGTATTTCCACAAACTCAGTTAAATTTTTAAGATGAATATTTTTCTGAGTTACCACTTGAGAAATTAAAATAGCATCTGCTTTTTCTTCAACAGCTTTTTCAATTAGCTTTTCATTAGGAACCTGGCTGCCCATATTATATGTATTAATTTGTGAATACCTTTCCAGTCCGTATTCCCCGGCATAACCTTTCATATTTAAGATCGCATCCAACCCTACTGTATGAGCATCCGAACCCGTACAGGCTCCGACAACCGTTAAAGGGTACCCTATCTTTTCTTTGATATAATCATTAATTTCATAAAAGTTCATTTCCTCTGTTTCTATCTTGGCTACATTAATTTTATCTGTATTTACTAAGACATCTGCAACTGCATATACGACAAAAAAAGTAAAACCTTCTCTTAAGTCTTTCATATGAACTACTTCTATATCTTCAAGTCCTAAATTTGAACAATAGATCCGGGCTGCCTCTTCAGCTTCGATACCTTTTTGGATAGGGAGGGTAAAACTTAGCTGTATTTTACCGTCATTATAGGTGTCGCCATATGCTTTAATTAAATTATCGTTCTTCAGCATCTATCTTCAACTCCTCTTTAAACAGATCTATAAAGGGATTGAAATACTCTGAGGACTTAGTTACAACACCATCAGAACCTTTTCCACCATTCATCGGCCGCTTGATATCTCCAAAAATACCTTCTGATAAAGCCTTCATTAATCCTTTATCAGAAATCTCTTTCAAAATTTCGGCAGTTTCCTTTAAAACCTGAGTTGCTCTTTTCTGGATCTTTCCATCCGATTTAAAAATTATTTCATCACTTAAGGTTCTGGCAGAATTAAAGACATGTTTTGCGTTTTCGATGCTTAATGCCCTATCCTGTAAGAAGGGAGTATGAATAGCCTCTGTTAACATCCCTAATAGTTGGATGCTTTGATCAGTCATAATTGAAGCAATATTAAACATTCCATCCATCAAATGCCCCTTAAAAATATCACCATCTATATATTTAGTAGGGGGCATATATTTAAGAGGAGAATCCGGGAAAATCTGTCGGACTAACTGAGCCTGAGCTATTTCCATTAAAAAACTGTCTTCTAGGTCTGGATTAATTTCAAAAGCATGGCCTAAACCCAGCTGGTTCTCATTCAATCCTGTTCTTAGCCCCAGCTCTTCGTTTATAAATTGAGATGCCAATACAGTATGGGCTTCCTCAACAGCATCGGCGGTTGTTAAGTAGTTATCCTCACCAGTATTGATTATGACTCCCCCATAGGCATTGATCATTCGGGAAAAATACTGGTCTACAAAAGTTCTTTTCATATTTATATCCCTAAATAAGATACCATACATCGCATCATTTAACATCATATCTAATCTTTCGAATGCACCCATCGCTGCAATTTCGGGCATTGCTAATCCCGAACAATAATTTACAAGCTGTACATAATGGCCTTCCTCTCTACTTACTTCATCAAGGGCCTCTCTCATTATTTTAAAATTAGCCTGAGTGGCATAAGTTCCTCCAAATCCTTCGGTGGTAGGTCCATAAGGAACATAATCTAAAAGACTTTGAGCTGTGCTTCTTATTACTGCTACAATATCCGCTCCCTGACGTGCAGCTGCTCTCGCCTGTTTAACATCTTCATAAATATTTCCCGTTGCGACAATCACATAAAGCCAGGGCTGGGGTCCAGGAGGATATTTATCCATTAGTTCATTCCTTTTTTCCACATTCTTCTTTATTCCAGCTGCCTTTTTCTCCGCTATATTATATAGGTAATCATAAACTTCAGTTTTGTCTCTTTTAGAGATCTTCATTAAGTTGACTTTTTCTTCTGAAATCTCCTCAGCCAGGTTTTGAATATCTAAGCCGGTCTCTAAAAGTGCATTTCCAAACCAATAGGAAATCCCTTTATTTAGTTCACCTGCTTCTTTCACTTTTTCTACAATTACATTCGGCAAAGGTATTCCATGTTTATCTACCCCATCGACTCCTAATAATCTAAGCACGGTTCTCTCAACTGAAGTAGTAGTATTCTTTTCTATCTTGTTATCTATTGCATCTGCTATTTCAGAGGTGTAGCTTCTGCATAAATTAATTAATTTTTGGTCTAAATCTAGTTTTGGTGCCAAATTATTCCTCCTTTCAATAATCTCTTGATTCTACATTAAAAACCGGGATATCAAATTGCTTTTTTGTATTTAATAAAAAATTTTCTTCTTCCAAACTTTTACCGGCTGGATTATGGGGGTTAATAGTTAAAGCTATTAAATTTATTGGATAAAGCACCCTTATTTTTATCGCGTTTTTTGTTAAATAATTATATTCCATCTCGTCTATAAAAAGTTTGGTAGAATCTGGGATTACCACTGTTATTCCTTTTAGATTGAAATCAATTAACTTGCGGGCAATTGTTCCGGTAAAAGCTCCCTTTATAAAAATATATTTCACTGCAAGCTTAACCTTTGACTTTTGTAAATAATTTTCTACATCTTTCATTAAAAGCAGTGAAGTAGGAGATTTAAAGCTTAATAATTGACCGGCTTCAGTCCAGATCACACTATTATTCTTATTACAATATTCCTGTAATTTAATTATATCGTTTTGATCTTCTAAAAAAGGAATCTGTAATTTCTGAACCTCATATTTTGTTTTTTCTATTACATCTTCCATATCCTCACCGATCACAGCTCCAGTGGCCAATACCATGGCTCCACTTATTTTCGGGAGGGCAGAACTTTTTCTGTCCAGAGCTCCATCTACTAAGATATAGTCTGTTTTGTTGAAAAGCAGATTCTTAACTAAGATCAACTGGCTTAATCGGTTAACCCCTACCAGCTGAACCTTTCCCTCGCTTAAACTCTGATAAAGATTAACATAACCCATTGTAGACCTAATCTTTGTACCGGTAACCTTTTTATATTTAAGATCCGTGTCTTTGAGGGCTCTTTGGGCAGTAACAAAATAAATACCGGGATAAACTTTTACAGGTGGTTTTTTCTTGCCGGTAATCAGATCAATGTTTTCTCCATCTCGGCCATATGATAAAACACCTATCTGATAGCTTTTTAGATATAACTCTTCTATTAATTGATTTAAAGTTACCGTTTTACCCGTGTTTTTCGCAAGTCCTATAATAGATACAGTCTTAATGTTTTTATTGATAACTAAATCTCCCAATTTAGAACTCATTCTATTATCCCCTTTTATTAAAAATGCAATTATTATGCCAGAAATTTAAGTTTTTTTATTTAGATATTTAAGATAAACGGAACTAAGATCGGGACCAAAGATGAAAGCACAACCCCACTTATAAAAGCTGGAATCGCAATCTCTTCTCCTGAAACTTTTTTAATTAAAGGTAAGGTAACATCCATTGTGGTTGCTCCCCCCGGTCCAATTGAAGGAATTTTACCTATATATTTTACAACAAAAGGGAGAGATATTATTGTGAGGAGTTCTCTAAAAACATTGGTTAAAAATGCTACTGATCCAAGTTCTACACTATGTATTTTTGTAATTAAAATTGCTGATAGGCTGTACCAACCAAACCCAGCTCCTACTGCCATCGCTTCTTTAGCCACCATATTTAAGACAAGGCTGGCAATGTAAGTTCCCAACATTGTTCCCAGTACTATCAAAATCGGAATTAATATTATTTTAAAACCCAGAACTTTAAGTTCATAAAAGGCCCCTTTATTTAGTCCTATATCCACACCAACTCCAAACAATAGAACCGCCAACGCATAGCTGGTTATAATCTCTATAACTGGTAAATAACTATTTTTTAGGACGGTAATACCTAAAGCTATTCCAATTATTACCGAAATAATTATAATAATCGTTAATCGGTGGTTAGAACCCTCCTTTTCAACCCCATCTTTCTCCTCTATTACTTCATAATTATTTTTTAGAAACGCAGCAAATATTTTTAAAAGTGCAATACTACCCAGGATACTAAATAATGCCAATATAAAGGATTTATAACCGATTACACCAAGTTCACTTATTATCTTTTCATCAACTCCGATTCTGGCCCCCATTGAACCAAGGAGGATGATTAAACCTATTTCAGTTATATAACCGGAAAATTTATAAAATACATCAGAAAATGGTCTGAAATATCCTGTTATAAATCCCATACATAAAAATACTAAAATTAATGTAATATCCATCCTATCACTCCTGATTATTTTTATAGTCCGTATTTTTTTAACTTATACTGAAGTGACTGCCTTGATATTTTTAATTCCCGTGCAGCGGCACTTATATTATGATCGTTTTTTTGAAGTGCATTTTCTATTAGTTTCATTTCTATCTCTTCTAAATATTGATCAAGAGGGGGTAAATCTTTACTGTTTTTTATTTCATCATCAAAATTCCAACTGTTCATCTTATTTTTATTCTGACCCAATCTTTCTCTGATATATCCTGGTAAATCATCGATTTTTATTTTATCACCAAACTGTTTAATATTATAGGTACTTTCGATTACATGCTTTAGTTCTCTTATATTACCAGGCCAGGTGTAATTTTTAAATACATCTTCCAGTTTACCGCTTAAGCCGGTTATATCTTTGTCGAACTCTTTATTATAATGTTTAATAAAATGGTCCGTCAATAATAATATGTCATCTTGTCTTTTTCTTAAAGGAGGTAAATAGATATAAACCACACTTAACCTATAATAAAGGTCTTCCCTTAAGAGATTTTTTTCGAAAGCTCTGTCAGGATGCAGATTCATCGTAGTAATAATCCGGACATCTACCTGTTTTTCTTGTTGGGCACCAATTCTCCTAACTCTACCGTCCTGTAATACTCTAAGCAATTTAGCCTGTAAGGATAAATCCATCGAATTGATCTCATCAAGTAAAATAGTACCCCCGTCAGCCATCTCAAACAACCCTGGTTTACTCTTGGCTCCTGTAAAACTACCCTTTTCAGTCCCGAAAAGCAGAGATTCTAATAAGTCCTTCGGTAGAGCTGCACAGTTTTGGGCTATAAATTCATTGTTTTTCCTGTTACTTGCATTATGAATACTTTGAGCAAACAGCTCTTTCCCTGTTCCGGTTTCACCATATATTAAAACCGAAGAATCGCTCTGGGCGCTCTTCATTGCATCACTTACAGAACTATTAAATTCTTTGTTTTGCCCTATTATATCAGAAAATTCATAACTTGTATTATTATCTACATCTATTTTTTTATTTTTCTTGTTGTTACTATCTTTTAGCTTGCTCCTTAAGTCAGTGATATCCTCAACCAGTTCCTCCGTCTGGGTGATATCCTTAGAAATTTCAACAGCACCTTTAGTTTCATCCTTGAAAATGATAGGAAAAGTGTGGTTTATAGTAGTAATCTTTTTTCCCCGGTAATTAATAAAGGTCTGTTTATGGTTTAGATACTTTTCCCCATTTTTTAATGTTTTCATTAAGGTAGAGGTCTCTAAAGTTAAAGAAGGAAAAACCTCAAATATATTTTTCCCCAGGACCTCTTTCGGTATCAAACCATCTATTTCAGAGGCTTTTTTATTGTATAAAATTGTATTTCCTTTATTATCAACAACATGTATTCCTTCTGTTAGATTATTTAATAATTTACATAAACTCTTGTTATCTAAATTCTTACCGGATTCAATCCACTTAGAATTCATTCTTTACCTCCTCAACATATTATGCTTTAAATTATGTATTCTACTTTATCAATTCTAAACCTTTATTTTACGCAAGTTTTTTTGCATAAGAGAAAAATTTCTTGCGCAAAAAAGGATTGAAATACTCCTTTGTGGAAGTTATTAATTAAGAGGTGAAATAATGGCAGAACAAAATATTTTTATAAACGGTAAAGTACTAATGAATGATAACTTCAATTCTTTTATTACTCAAAATGGATTGATTAAAAAAATTGGTCCTAAAAAAGAATTGTTGGAAGTACGGGATCAAGACACTGAGATAATAGACCTTAAAGGTCGGTATATCCTGCCTTCTTTTACTGATGGACATCTTCATTATTTTTATTACGCACTCCAGAAAAACAGTGTTAATCTAAAAAATTGTGAAACAATTGAAGAAGTGTTTGATAAAATTAGAAATCAAACCTCAAAATCAAAAGAAAATGATTGGATTACAGTAATAAATTGGGATCAAGAGAAGTTCGGTGGTAAGGTGAATCTTGATAGAGACATCCTCGATAAGATCTCTAAGAAAATTCCGATTTTAGTTAAAAGAAGATGCCTTCATATAGGATTCGTTAATTCGAAGGCCTTAGAGCTTGCCCAAATTAACAAAGATACACCCGACCCTGAAGGTGGTAAAATCTTAAGGAATAAAGCTGGATTTCCCACCGGTGTTTTACAGGATGAATCTATTTCTATTGTTGATGACCTCGTAATGGAAAAACAAAGGAATAAATTTAAAAAAATTATCCAAAATTCCTGCAAGGAATTTTTATCTCAGGGAATAACCTCGATTCATACCGATGATTTATGGCAAAAGAAATACCGGGAAGATATTTATAAAAGTTATTTGGAACTTGCCGAAAATAATGAACTACCTCTTGATATAACTTTACAATTGAGAGTTAGTGAAAAAGAGGATTTTGCTTTTCATCAGAAAATAAGAAAAGAACTCAAAGGGGTAAAAAACTTAAATACCGGACCAGTTAAGTTTATGTTTGATGGTTCCCTCGGTGGTAGAACCGCTGCCCTTCGAAAACCCTATAGAGATGATAGTACCACAAAAGGCGAGCTACTATTTAAAAAAGATAAATTAGAATCCTTAGTCGATACTGCATATCAACTAGGATTCCAGCCTGCTATCCATGCAATCGGGATCAGAGCAGTAGATATAGTAACCAAAATATATGAAAATTTGAATAAAAAGTATCAGAGGAAAAAACTCCGCCCAATTATTGTCCATGCTTCTATGATAGATGATAAATTGATTAATAGGATCAAGAAGAATAATATAGTTCTATCAGTCCAGCCTACTTTTATTAGTTCAGATTACCAGATTGCTGATAAACGGTTGGGTAAAAGGAGGGCAAAGAATTTATATAGAATGAGGAGTCTAATCGAAAAAGGAATCCCACTTGCTGGGAGTTCAGACGCCCCTGTAGAAGAAATCAATCCACTACTAGGTGTATATGCTTCCATCCAAAGAAAAGAGCCCGATAAGGATAGCATGGAGAGCTGGCAGCCTAATGAAACTATAGATATGAAAAAGGCCCTGCAGCTGTATACCACAGGACCCGCTTATCAAAATTTTGAAGAAGATGAGAAAGGATCAATCAAAGTAGGTCAAAAAGCTGATTTTATTACCTTTAAAGAGAACTTATTAAACCTAACTCCTAAAGAATTATTGAGGCAAAGAGTGAAAGAAGTATATATAAATGGTCAATTAATCTTGGCAAATCAATAGGATCCAATATAATTTTTATAAATATAGTCAGAAGTCATGGTTTGTAACATCGCACCATAATCTAATTTGAACTCTATTTCACTGCCAACTTGAAGGTCTCTTTTTGACTCTGTTACATCACAGAGGAGATGATCACTACTGGCTCCTATTATTTCAACGCCTTCTATGATAGGGGTCATTCCATCTACTTTAACATCTTGCCTTCCAACAGCTAGAATAGCCCTCTTCCTTATTCCCTTATCTTTAAAGTCTGGTTTGTTTCCAAATGCATCATGCCCTGTTTTACCGGTTGGTAAAGAGGGTTTATCTTTTAACTCAATTATCTCTGCAGCTAATTTAATATTGTTACTATTTAAAAATGGTATTTCTCTCTGATGGGTAATATCTGTACCCTGAATTAAACCTTCACCTACCCTGAGATTATTAATACCTTCCGGTAGTTGGTCATTCTCTAAGAGAATAGTAGTAGCAGTATTTCCACCAGAGACGACCTTTAAGTCATAACCAAATTCTTTTTTTACCTTTTCCTTTAAATCTACAAGAATCTTAGTATTGTTTGGTGTAGGTAAAACCCCAGCATAACAACCAACATTAGTACCCAGACCGATAATTTCGACCCCATCTATCTCCAGGGCATCTTTCATAAATTCCACGAGATCTTTAACTAACACCCCTTCTCTAAGGTCACCTACATCAACCATTATTATTGCCTTATGAACTTTTCCCTGCTTAAGGGCTTCCCTACCAATACCTTCTAAGGTGACTAATTCAGAGTTAAGACTTATATCAGCATATTTTATAAGTGATTCAATTTCTGAAAGCCTGGGTAACCTGAGGAGAACCAACTCGTTTTTAAAACCAGCTTCACGTATCTTTCTTATATTTTTTAATCTTGAGTCTCCTATGGTATTTATACCTCCAGAAACCATAGCATTCACTATTCTTAAATCCCCTGCTCCACCTTTGACAACACCTGTAATATTGATCCCTTTTTTCCTACATTTATCCTTCAAAATGCGAGCATTGGTTTCTATTTCTACTAAATTAATATTCACGCGGGGAGTTTTGTTCATAATATTCACTTCCTCAATTGCTTAATATTTTGTATATAACATCTTATATTATATTACATTATGCTTTTATCTTCAACATCCTAACATCTTGGTATGGTTTTTGCATAATATTATAGTGACAATTAAATTAAATCTAATTTCGTCTTATAGGAGGTAAAGAATGCGTGATTATCAAGAAATTGAGCTATGGAAAGACGTAAGTGAAGAAGAATGGAATGACTGGCACTGGCAGGTCAAAAATAGGATCACAAATGTAAAAACTTTGAAAAAAGTTATTGATATAAACAAAAAAGAAACTGCTGAGATAGAATCATCCCTTGCTACCTTACGGATGGCTATTACTCCTTATTATGCTAGTTTAATCGATTACAGTAATAGAGACTGCCCCCTTCGTAAACAGGCTGTTCCAACGGCCAAAGAACTAGCCCTCGGTGATGCAGATATGGAAGACCCTTTATACGAAGATATAGATTCACCGGTCCCTGGTCTTACCCACCGCTATCCTGATAGGGTACTACTTTTAATAACTGATCAGTGTTCAATGTACTGTCGCCACTGTACCAGAAGAAGATTTGCGGGAATTACCGACAAATCGATGCCGATGAACCAGGTTGATCAGGCTGTAGAGTATATTAAAGAAAATGAAAATATTAGGGACGTATTATTATCAGGGGGAGATGCACTTTTAGTTTCCGATGATAAATTAGAACAAATAATTAAGAAATTAAGAGCAATAAACCACGTCGAAATAATTCGAATCGGTTCTAGAACTCCAGTCGTAATGCCACAAAGAATAACCGATAACCTGGTTAATATGTTAAAAAAATACCACCCAATATTTTTAAATTTACAATTCAACCATCCTAAAGAAATAACTAAGACCGCTCAAAAAGCCATTGAAAAACTGAATTATGCAGGAATTCCGGTCGGAAATCAATCAGTACTTCTGAAAGGAATCAATGCCCAACCATCTATCATGAAAGAATTAGTCCAAAAATTACTATACATAAGAATTAAACCATATTATTTATACCAATGTGATCTCTCAAAAGGAATTAAACATTTTAGAACACCTGTAAGTAAAGGTATTGAAATCATTGAATCCTTGAGACAGCATACCACAGGAATGGCAGTCCCCACCTATGTTATTGATGCTCCTGGAGGGGGAGGTAAAATTCCTGTTAGTCCGCAATACATAATCTCCCAGGGGGAAAATAAGGTAATCTTAAGAAATTATGAAGGTAAAGTTTTTGCATACACCGAACCAGGTTATGACACATCAAAACATCAAGGAGATGAAGTAAACCGTGGTGTTTCAAAACTTATCACCGATGATAACTATACAATAGACTATTAAAGAAAACAAAGGGCTTTGAGAGGTACCCTTGATATTATTAAAATTGTTTTAAATTATCACTTATTATTAATTCCGCTTCGGTCTTTTGTATTACCTCTTCTATCTCAACTTCCTCAGCAATTTCCTTTAAAATTAAACCTCGATCTGTAACCTCCAACACTGCTAGTTCAGTCACAATTAGATCAACCTCACCGGCTGCTGTTAAGGGTAAATTACACTCTTTTTTTATCTTTGAAGTGCCTTTTTTAGTTAGATGGGTTATAGCACATATCACTTTTTTTGCTCCAACTGTTAAATCCATGGCCCCACCCATTCCTGGAACTAATTTGCCGGGAATCATCCAATTTGCTATATTGCCTTTGCTATCAACCTGAAGAGCCCCTAGAACTGTCATATCAAGATGTCCCCCTCTAATTATATTAAAGGACATCGCACTATCAAAATAACTCCCAGTATTCTTAATAGTTGCAAATTTACCGCTTGCATTTATTATGTCTTTATCTTCAAACCCTTCTTCTGCCTCCCGGTCCAAACCCACTAATCCATTTTCTGAATGTATATTTACCTCTATCTCATCAGGTATATAATCACAGACTAAGGTTGGAATTCCTATGCCCAGATTAACGAGATCACCATCACTTATTTCTTTAGAAATTCGATGAGCAATTTTAGCTTTGTTTTGGGACATTATTTCACCCTTTCTGTTTTATTAGATAAGATATTACAAGACTATTATTTTAATTAACTGGTTTACTTTCAACAAGATAATCTATAAAAATATTAGAAGTCATTATGTTATTATTATCAAGTTCTCCATTTTTAACTATGTTTTCCGCTTCGGCAATTACAGTATCTGCAGCCATCGCCATTATGGGATTAAAGTTTTTTGCAGAATAACGGTAGATCAAATTGCCACTTTGATCTGCTTTCCAGGCTTTAATAATTGCTATATCAGCTTCAATAGGAGTTGCTAAAATGTATTTCTCTCCCTTTACTTCAATAACCCTTTTACCTTCTTGCGCCTGTGTTCCGATACCGGTCGGGGTTAATACCCCTCCTAATCCGGCCCCACAACTTCTAATCTGTTCTACAAGTGTTCCCTGGGGAATCAACTCTATTTCTAGTTCTCCACTGTTCATCTTTGCTCCTACATCAGGGTTGGTTCCGATATGAGATGTGACTATCTTTTCAATGTCCGCATTGGCTAAGAATTTACCCTTACTCTTATAATTATAGCCGGCATCATTTACTATAATAGTTAAACTTTTTAAACCTAATTGATTAACATGTGCCAATACTGTTTCTGCAGTACCACAGTCCAAAAAACCACCTATCATAATATGCATCTCGTTTTGAAAGAGTTTATCCAGTTCCTGCAAGTCTATTACTTTTCCCATTGATTGCCTCCTTATTCACCTTTGAATTGAGGTTTTTCCTTTTTTAGAAATGCCTTCATCCCTTCTTCTTGGTCATATGTACTGAAACATTGCCCAAATCTCTGTGCCTCAAATTCTAGCCCTTCCTCTTGATGGGAGTTAAGTCTAAAGTTGATTACTTCTTTTGCTTTTCTGACTGCTGAAGGAGAATTATTAATGATTTCATCAGCTATTTCTTCAGTCTTAGCATCTAATTCTTCTATTTCAGTTAGATGGTTGACTAATCCTATTTCTTCTGCTTTTTTACTATTTATATAACACCCCGTGTAAATATATTCCCGGGCAAGCCCATCTCCGATAATCCTACTCAGTCTTTGGGTCCCACCAAAACCTGGTATAATTCCTAAACCTACTTCGGGCTGGCCAAATTGAGCATTTTTACTAGCAATCCTGATATCACAAGCTAAGGCTAATTCACAACCTCCACCTAATGCATGACCATTTACTGCTGCTATCACAGGTTTATTACACTTTTCTATTTTATTAAATACGCGCTGCCCTAAAATAGCAAATTTTTTTGCTTCAAGAGTTTTCATATCTTTCATTTCACTTATATCTGCACCTGCTATAAATGCTTTATCTCCTTTACCTGTAATTATTAAAACCCTAATACTATTATCCTCAGAAACTATATCTACAGCTTCTTCGATTTCTAATAATGTTTCCCTATTCAAGGAATTCAAATTTTTGGGACGATTAATTTCAATATAGGCTTTGTTAGACACAGTTTTTGTAATGATATTTTTAAAGTCCATCATAATCCCTTCTTCCCTAGTATTGATAAAAGCCTTCTCCGGTCTTTCTACCCAACTGCCCAGCTCTTACCTTTTTCCTTAAGAGGGGTGCTGGTCTGTACTTGGGATCCCCAAACTCTTCCTGTAAGGTTTCCATAATTGCTAGACATACATCTAAACCAATGAGGTCTGCTAAAGCTAAAGGTCCTAGGGGGTGGTTAGCTCCTAATTTCATTGCAGTATCAATGTCATCAGGACATGCTATATCTTCTTCTACTAAAAAGATCGCTTCATTAATCATCGGTATTAAAAGCCTGTTTACTAAAAAACCTGGCGACTCGTTTACTTCAACAGCTGTTTTGCCGATAGAATCAACGAATTCACGAGCTTTGTCCATAGTTTTTTCACTTGTTAGAATATTATTGATTAATTCTACAAGCTCCATTACTGTTACCGGATTAAAAAAATGGATGCCAACAACCTTTTCTGGCCGGCTGGTTGCAGCTGCTAGTTCCGTTAAACTCAAGGCAGAAGTATTGCTTGCAATTATTATATCTTCATTTAAAATCTCATCCAGTTTTTTAAATATCTCCTTTTTTACCTCCAGTTTTTCCGGAGCAGCTTCTATTACAAGATCAACATTGTCAATATCCTCATATTTAACTGTGGTGTAAATTCTGTTTAATATTTTTTCTTTTTCATCTCTACTTATTTTTTCCTTATTAATAGCTCTATTTAAATTTTTTTCAATCGTTTCAATGCCTCTCTGTAATAATTCCTCTGTTAAGTCGACAAGTATAACTTCATAACCAGATCCGGCTACTACTTGGGCAATACCATTACCCATCGTACCCGAACCAATTATTGCTATTTTATTCACTAATTATTCCTCCTTTAGATTTTGGATTGCTCTATCTTATTATCTAAAATCCATTCCCACTTATATATTATGCAAAAACTGTTCCATACTTATATTATAACTTAAAATTCAGATAAAGTGAAAAAAATCCCGGTAAAACCGGGATTTAAAGTACTGCTTATATTTATTTGATATCTATTGTCTTTTTCTTACTTACTGTTTCTTCTTTCTTTGGAAGTGTGATTTCTAATATACCATTATCATACTCGGCTTCTATTCCATCTTCGTTTATATTTTCGACATAAAAACTTCTGCAGTAACTTCCTCTTCTTCTTTCTCTTCTAATATATCCTCCTTCTTCTTCCTCTTCATAGTGTTCATTGTTTGCTGAAATGGTTAAATAATTGTCATCCATTTCAATGTTGATATCTTCTTTCTCCATGCCGGGTAGCTCAGCATTTATAATATACTTGTCATCTTTTTCCATGACATCTGTTCTGAACCCAATTTCAGAACGGTCCATCACATTGTCAAAGAAGCTGTTCCATAAAGCATCAAAGGGGTCTTCAGTTTTCTCCGGCATCCTCTTTTCTTTTCTACGTCCAGGAATTAAATCAAACATACAGACACCTCCTAAAGATTTTTGATTTTATCTGACTTTTTGACTTTCACTTACCTTCTACTTTTATTATAACTAATTTGATGAAAATTTCAAACATAAAAAAACGGCAATAAATATCCTTATTGCCGAATAATCTCAATTATTTTATGAATACTTTTATTTACTCAAATTTACTTTATTTTTCTTGTTTAAAAATTCTAGTACCCACTCCAGCGAAGAATTCAAAATATTATCATTTTTTATTATCACATCTCTCACTACTGGTTCGAGGTTACTTAAGTCTCCTACCAAATCTCTGTAATGGGCATCACTATTTAAAGCCAGTAATTTATCATTATCAACTGCAAGTTTTATTAACTTTCTAGTTAACCTTTTATCACCTCGACTTTTCTTATTAATTTTATCGTTTCAGGCAAGACTTTTAAATTATTAAAATAATTAAAATGAGTACCTCCAGGTAAGGCAGGACCGTGGTCGGTTAGAGCAATCATCTTAAGCCCTTTTTTTTAGCTTCTTCTGCTAATTCATCTATTGTTGAATAGGCATGGCCACTAAACATAGAATGGACATGCAGATCTGCTTCAATTTTTATCACTTTATTCACTCCTGTTTTCTTGTCCTTGGCTAATTTTTTTTCCTTCTTTAAAAACTCCTTTGATATTTAGATTATTATCTAGTAATATCAAATCGGCTTTTTTATCCAAGTCGATACTACCTAAATTAGAATCAATATTAATTTTTCGGGCTGGATTTAAAGTAGCCATTTTTATTATTTCATCTAACTTCAACTCGGTAAACTCTGCCATATTTTTGACGGCTTTATTCATTGAAAGAATACTACCTGCTAAAGTCCCGTCTTCAAAGCGGGCACTCCCTTCTTTTAAAATTACCTTTTTATTATTGAATTTAATTTCATTACCTTTATATAGGGCGGCTGGTTGGGCATCTGTAATCAGTATTAACTGTTCGTTTTCTTTTAACTTTAATACCATCTTAATCATTGGTGGGGAGATATGAATTCCATCAACAATTAATTCGGTACTTATATCTTCCATTAAGGCAGCACCGGCTGCTCCGAGGTCTCGGTGGTGAATACCCTTCATCCCATTAAAAAGATGGGTGACTAAAGAAATTCCATCTTCAAAACCTTTTAAACTCTCTTCATAACTTGCATTTGTATGCCCCATTGCAGCCACTATATTTAAACTCTTTAACTTCTTGAGCAAAGCAGCAGCTCCTTCAACTTCTGGGGCTACTGTTACAATTTTAATTAAATCTTTATACTTATCAAACAATTCAAGATTCCCGGCTTTCATATATCTTTTGTCCTGAGCTCCAGCTTTAGCAGGATTTAATAATGGTCCTTCTAAATTTATGCCCTTTATCCCATTACTTCCTTCCTTCAAAATACTTTGAATATTTCCAATGACATTTTCCATCCGCTCATAACTTGCGGTCATAACTGTTGGTAAAAAGGATGTAGTTCCTACTTGGAGCAGTTTATCAGCCATTTCTTTTATATCTTCTTTTCGGTCTGACATTATATCAATCCCAAAACTACCGTGCAGATGAAGATCTATAAATCCGGGGCTAAGGTAAAACCCATCCCCATCAATCATTTGGGACTTACTATCCTTTTTAATATCTTTTTCTATAGCAAGTATTTTATCTGTAAACTTAATATCATATTTTTTTAATACCTTATCGGGTTTTATAATATCTACATCTTTTATTAAATACACTTCCGACACCTCTATTAAGTTATTCTTCTTTTCCCTTGCTTTTATATTCCACGGCTTTTTCTGCCTTTTCTTTCATCACTTCTTTTACTTTTTCATGAACCTCTTCGGCCGGTCTATCAAACATAAGTTCAATCGCTTCCTCGATATCACTTACTGAATAAAGATGGAACTTATCATCTTTAATATCATCAATTATATCTTCTTTTAACATCAGGTTATCTTTATTTTGTTCTGGAATTACTACTCCCTGATCACCTGTAACTTTTTTGTTTTGACATACCTTATAGAAACCCTCTACCTTCTGATTAACTCCACCGATCGGTTGAATCTTACCTTTTTGATTCATCGAACCAGTGATTGCTAAATTCTGTCTTACAGGGTATCCTGTTATAGAGGATAAGATAGCAATCAACTCTGCAGCAGTAGCACTATCCCCATCAATACCACCATAACTTTGTTCAAAGGCTAGGGAAGCATTTAAACTAAGCGGAATATCCTGAGCATATTTATTGCCCAGATAACCAGAAAAAATCAGGACTCCTTTATTATGGATCTTACCGCTCATATCTGCTTCTCGCTCAATGTTAATTACACCTTTTTGCCCCATAAAAGTCTGGGCAGTAATTTTTGTAGGTCTACCAAAGGCATACTGACCGGTTTGGTATACGGATAGGCCGTTAATCTCTCCAATTTTTTCTCCTTCTATATCAATTAAGATGTGCTCATCTTCTATTCTTTCCTGGATTTTTTCTTCTATCAAGTTTGATCTCTTTATTTTTTCTTCGATAGCTTTCTTCACATCATTTTTTTCAACGAGGTGATGTGTATTGACTTCTGCCAGTGAATCTGCCTCATAAATTACCTCTAATATTTGATTAAATTTGGCCGTCATCTTATCCTTATCTTCTGACATTCTGCTGCTATATTCAATAACTTTAGAAACAGCCTCAGGAGTAAAATGGTTTAAGTTCTCATTTTTACAGATAGAAGCAATAAAGGATGCGAATTTTTCCATGTTCTCTTCGTTTCTTTTCATTTCGTAATCGAAATCAGCTCTTATTTTAAATAACTTTTTGAATTCTTCATCATAATGATAAAGAAGTTGATAAATATAGGGGTCACCTATTAAAACAACTTTAAGATCAACTGGAATACCTTTTGGTTTTAAGCCACTAATCGGAACTGCTCTGTATTGTTCACCAATATTTTCTACTGTAATTTCCTGATTGATTAGAACTCTTTTTAGGGTTTCCCAGGCAAAAGGCTTTGTAAGCAGATCTTTTACTTTCATTATTAGATAGCCACCACTTGCCTCATGGACAGAACCACTTTTGATCATAGTAAAATCTGTGGTAAGAGTACCAAACTGACTCTTTGCTTCAACCTTACCGAACAAATTATAATAAGTTGGGTTGTGTTCAAAAATAACGGGGGCACCTTCCAGTTCTTTGTTGTCAACTATCAGATTAACTTTATAGCGAATAAAAAAGGAACCATCATCTTTTTGTTGAAATAGTTGAGCTATATTTTTCTGTTTAGAAGCATCTCCGTTCTTCTTAAATTTATCTAAATTTTGGGTAATATCTTTTTTTACCCTTTCAAGATACTGAATAATTTCCTCTATATCGCCATATTTTTCTTTCAAGTTTTCAATCTTAGGTTCAATTACGTTAAGGCTTAATTTCTTTTCCATTTCCTTTAACTTATCTTGAGCTTGAGATTTAATTTCACGTATTTCTCTCATCATTTTTTCCATATCATTCTGGATTTGCTGACTCTTTTTTCTTATTTTTCTCTTCTTTTCTTCCTCAAGTTTTTGAAACTCATCCTGTTTTATTATATTGCCTTCTTCATCTATGGGAACAGGCACATTACCTCGAGCGGTATTTTGCAGAGTAAAACCTTCTTTTTTGATTTTCTTGTTAAAATCTTCCATTATTTTGTTGGACTTTTCCTGGTACTGAGACATTATTTTATTACGGGCTTCATCATACTCTTCACTTTGAAATACTTCTGGAATCTCTTCTTTTAGATCCTTTATAAAATTTTCCATATCACTTTCTAATCTCAATCCGGTTCCGGGAGGCAGTTTCATTGCCTTCGGTTTTTCAGGATTACTGAAATTAAATACATAACATAAATCATAGGGAACTTCTTTTTTGTCAGACTTTTTTTCGGCTATAGTTTTAGCATAAGTAGATCTACCTGAACCTGTTACACCGGATATATAGATATTATATCCTTCACGCTCGATTCTCATGCCAGTATCTATAGCATTTACTGCTCTCTTTTGACCAATTATTCCCTCTTTGAACGGTTCTAGATCAGCCGTTGATTTAAAATTAAAATTTTCGGATTTGCAGTAACATCTGAGCTCATCTGCAGAAATATTATAGTTTTTATTCATTTACTTCCACCTCCGAAATTGTTATTTAAATTATACCATAATTAGCAAGTTAAATAAAAGTTTTAAATCTAAAGAAATTTTTTTAAATTTTAACTTGAAAAATAAAAACCCTATCTGAAATAACAGATAGGGAAGGGGTGTCATGATTATTAATCAAACTTTTGAATTCATTTAAACACTCAAATATTTACTTATTTTTCGATTTCAAAAATAGTATAACATAATTAATTACTTTGTGCAAGTATTCACATGAATTTTTTTAATTTACACCCTTTTTTATATTTCACTATGTTCTAATTAGTATAAAGAACTCTTTTCAGCTTCGATAAACTGTCCGTGGCCCCTGAAACCGCGGTAAGCACCTTCATCAATTATTATTTTTCCCCTGTTGATAGTTGTAACAGGAAATCCTTTTACTTCAATATGTTCATAGGGGCTATATCCAGCCATTGAATGCATAAAAACACTATCAAGTTTTCTACTTTTTTCTGGATCAAATATTATAAGGTCTGCATCTGTCCCTTCCTGCAAACTACCTTTACGAGGATACAGTCCAAATATTTTGGCGGGATTTGTAGAAAGTTTATTTACTATCTCTAATATATCCAAACCCTTTTCATTCCCAAAATGATGAACTAAAGGTAATAAAGTTTCTGAACCAGGAATTCCAGGCAAAGTATCAAATGAATTATCACCTATCTTTTTTTGAGCTTTAGTAAAAGCACAGTGGTCTGTAGCCACAACATCTAAATTATCATCGGTTAACCCTTTCCATAAACTTTCATTATCTTCTTCTGTTCTTAAAGGAGGAGTCATAAAGTAAAGATATCCATCATCTCTTTCTAAAAATTCCCTATTTAATACTAGATAATGGGGAGTAGTCTCAGCATGTAAATTTCTCCCATCAGCCTGCTGGCGTTTAAGCTCTTCAAGGCCTAGTTTTGAAGAAAGGTGAGCAATATAGCCCGGCATCTCCATTATATCTATTAATTCTCCAATATTTTTAACCGCTTCAGCTTCAGCATTATCCGGCCTTATCTCTGGATGGTATTCTATCCCAGTCTTTTTTTCTTTTTTATACTTTTCTTGTTTCTCTTCTATAATTTCATTATCTTCAGCATGTACGGTAGGTAATAATTCAAGCTTGCTTAAAATTTTAAATAGTTCATATAAATTTTCTTTTTCTAGTAAATAACCTTCTTTACGATAAGTAGTAAAAATTTTAATATTATTAATTCCCTCTTCTTTAACTTCTTTAAGTTGATCTATAATATTATCATCAAAGTGGGTGATTATCTGATGAAATGAATAATCAACTACTGCATCTCTGGCCTCCTCTTTTCTGTTTTCTAGTGATTCTTTAAAGGTATTTTCCCTTTGATACTGGTCATCAATATAATCTATGAAAGTTGTTACCCCTCCGAAAGCAGAAGCAAGTGAACCATTATAAAAATCATCTGCTGTTACCGAGTTTCTAGATTTTAGAAGATAATGGGTGTGAGCATCTATCATTCCGGGGAGGACATAACGCCCTTCAGCATCCAAAATGTCACTATCTTTAATTTCTTCTTCAATAAAATTTTCCGATATATCGATTTTTTTAATATGGTCCTCTTCTATTAAAATATTTAAATTTTCAACTGTGTTTTCTTTTACCACCTTACCATTTTTAATATATATACTCATCTTAATCCTCCTTTTTTGTTCAATAAAAGAAAAAGCCTATCTATAAAAAGAGATAGGCCCTAAAGATTTACTATCTGATATATGTTAATATTTTGTTCTTTTCTTAGTTAAAATAAAGATTGTTTCTTCACCAATATTAGTGGCATGATCTCCAATTCGTTCTAAAGACTTAGCAACTTTTGTAAACCTAAAAACTTGATTGACATTTTTTAGGTCCTCTTTTTTACTTACTAATTTCAAATTTTTATTATAAATTTGTTCATAAATATTATCAACTCTTTCATCCTGTCTACAGGCGGCTTCTGCTAAATCTGCATTTTTAGTGATGAAAGCCTCTAAAACAACATCCAACATATCTTTTACAATACTCGATAATTCAGGTATCATCACAAGAGATTGTAGATACTCTTCATGTTTAAGTTCCAGTACAATCTCAGCAATATTTGTGGCATGATCAGCAATTCTTTCAAGGTCACTTGCGATTTTAACTAAAGCTATACTATACTGAATATCACTCATGAGGGGTTTATTGAGAGATAATAATCTAGAAACTTCTTCTTCAATAGTAATTTGGTAACTATCCATTACATCATCTCTATTAATTACATCTCTGGCTAGGTCTTCATCTTTTTCATCAAGTGCTTTGATAGCGTTCTGCAGCATTTCTTCAGCGACTTCGCTCATGTTACTTAGATCATCAAGTAGTTGTTTTCTTTTTTGCTCATAAACCTGTTCCATATAGACACTTCAGCCCCTTCTTTTAAAATATTTTCCTTTTATTATATATTCTCTGTTAGGTTATAAAATCCTCCCTAATTTATCTTCTATATTATCTAATCTGTGAATTTAAAGTTATTTTCAATACAGAAATATAATTATTCAAAATTACTTCTAGTTTTTATTCCTTAACCGATACCTTCTATATATTACTGTGAATAAACTTTCGATATGAAAATCCAGTACAATTAAAAAATACTTAAGATATAATTTTGTTCTGTTCGGCATGACCTTTTGCAAAACAATGTATCAAGAAACTTTTCATGGCAGACCTTTAAATATTATATTTATCAATGTATAGTTAATCACTACTTTAAAAATCTGCCCTTAACTAAAAACGGTGGGGGAAACCTTGGGTTCTAGATATATCAGTAATTATTTAAATAATATCTTATTCAAGCTTGCTCTTTTTTTTATTATAAAAAATATTAACATAGAACTTCAGTTTAACTTTAAACTCTATCCAGGTGGCCTCCCCCCAACTTTATTTACACATTTAAATGCTACTTCATTAGCTCTTTCTGCAGCCGATTTTAAATCCTTATTATTTAAATAATCCGCAATAAAGGCTGCCGCAAAAGCATCACCAGCACCTGTACTATCAGCTTCAGCACGCTTTATATTCTGCTTTACTATTCTTATCCTTTTTTTATTACCGAGATAGCAACCTTTTTTCCCCAACTTTAATACTACATTTTTGTAGTAATTTAAGAGTTCTTTTACAATTTCTTCTGGTTTTTCTTTGTTTGTTAAAACTTTTCCTTCTTCCAAATTAGGAAAACAGAAATCCAAGCCTTCCGTTTGATTTAATATCTTTTGAGGACCATAATGGTTTAATCCAGAATAAGAAGAGGGGTCAAATGATATTTTTATATTATTTTCTTTAGCTTTTTTAATTATTTTAACCGCACTTTTTTCCATATTTTGACCGCCAAAAAAACTATACCCCCCAAGGTGGAGATGTCCAATACCTTTAAAATATTCTTCTTTTAAATCTTCGGGAGATAGCGCAGTATTCGCTCTCCGGTCTGTTATCATGGTTCTATCACCAGTTTCACTCAGTAAGATAACAATCCGCCCCGTATCTTTTTTATTACTTACCAGATTAACAAAATCTATTTTAGTATCTTGAAACTCCTCTTTCAAATAGTTAACTATAAAATCATCACCAGTTTTGGCCACTAATCTTACAGGTTGATCAAGATAGTCCAACCAGTATGAAAAATTAGCTGCTGAACCCCCACCTCTAAAGTATATGTCAGACTCACTGTCTGTATCAAAATTAATCTGTTCCCTTAAATTAACAATTATATCTAAGTTAATATCACCTAATACTAATATCATTTTAAAAACTTCCTTTTATCTTTTTAGAAATTTTACAACCTGCCTTAAGATTATTTTTAACCAGAGAAACATTGGCCTTTATACTCTTGCCCCCGGTTTCTTCCTTGATCCTATCCAAGAGATAGGGAGTTATTTTTTTACCTTTTATTCCTTTTTCTTCTACTTCTAAAATTAAGCTTTCTATAATTTTATTAAATTCTTTTTCCTCTAGCTCATCTTTCTTTGGAATCGGAACGGTAACCAAAACACCATTTTTGTTTTCTAATAATCTATTACTTCTAATTATGCTGGATACTTCTCTAGCATCCTTGACCCTATAATCTACTTCTAATCCACTCTCTCTTATATAAAATGCTGGAAATTTGTTTGTTTTATACCCTAAAACAGGTACTCCTTTTGCTTCCAAAATTTCTTTGGTTTTCGGTAGATCAAGCACAGATTTCGCACCAGCACAAACAACTGTCACTGGATATTGAGAAAGAGCTTTTATATCTGCAGAAATATCAAAGGTTTCTTCTGCTTTACGATGAACCCCACCAATGCCTCCGGTAACAAAGACATCGATGCCAGCCAAATAAGCAATTTGCATCGTTGCTGCAACTGTTGTAGCACCGTTCAATTTCTTGGCTAATAATACTGGTAAGTCTCTCAAACTTGCTTTCTTTATATTATTAGACTTAGCAATAAATTCTAACTCATCTTTGTTTAATCCCACTTTTACTTTCCCATCAATTATAGCTATTGTAGCAGGTACAACTCCCGCTTTTCTTGCCTGCTCTTCGAGGTCAAGGGCCAGTTCTATATTGTCAGGATGAGGAAACCCATGAGCGATAATCGTAGATTCTAAAGCCAGGATCGGTTCATCATTTTTTAAAGCCTTCACAATTTCTTTTGAATAATTTATAATGTTTTCCATTATTAAAACATCCTTTCCCTGCTTCCCATTCCCAAAATTTAATAAACCTGTTTTAACCGGGAAGTCTTCCCTCCTTGTTGTGTTTAATAACCCATTCAACAAGATTAGCCTTTAAACCTAGAGTTTTTTTATAGATTATTCAGGTTTTTAATTGTAGTAATTTTGCCATCCATTAGGCCCAATCATCTTAGAAATTTGCCTTTCTCAACTCAAAAATTTATTTCATCTCATAACTTAGCTTTTCCAAAGTTCTTTTCTTAGAATAAAAACTTTAATAATTTTTAAGAACTATTTAAGAACCTCTATTAGTATTATTTAAACAATTATGAGTAGTTTCCTTTAATAATATATTATTCTCTACTATATATTATCAGTTTTATATTTTATTATTTCAACTTCTCCGATTATAACTAAGTCTTCTTTAACTATCTCATCGACTATCGGTAATCCCAATATGATAATAAATCCTAGCTTAATTGTTTTCTAAGAACCAACCCCCTAAAAATATTAAAATAAAAAAACTCCTATTCGGGATAATCAAACCGAATAGGAACTATCAATAATCAAAGGTGGACTCCCTCATCTATATAATTTTTTTATTTTTTTTACTCCCGGCTATATGGTTTTCCAAGTGCTGCCGGAAATTCAATTCGCTTTCTAAATAACCACATGATTAATAATACTGAGATAAAGGGCAGCATCAGTAAGAACTGATAGGGAAATATTGAAGCACCAAGTTGTTGTTGGAAAGAAATTACTTCAATAGCAGCAAATATAAAAGCTCCTAGAAGTGCTCTCTCCGGACGCCAGCTGGCAAATATTGCAATTCCTATTGCCATAAAGCCTCTACCATTTGAAATATTGGTCGTATATGTTCCGGTAACAACCAATGGTAAATAGGCACCAGCAAGACCCATCAACATACTTCCAATAATAGTTGTAACATATCTACGTAATTTTACGTTTATACCAACAACATCGGCAGCTTTGGGATCTTCACCGATGGCCCTGGTCTCTAATCCAATTCTAGTATGGTAAAATATATAATAAACTACAATAACTACAAAATAGGTGAAATATACGATTATATCCTGTTTAAATATTGCAGATATTATCGGTGTGTTAACTAAACCAGGAATTCTAATATTAGGAACTTGCGGTGCCTCAGGAGCAAAAAGTTGGACACCAATAGCTGTCTTATACAATAAGTCTGATAAACCAGTTCCTAATATTACAAGAGTTATACCTAAAATAAATTGACTTATTTTAAGTTTCTCATGTATATATATCAAAATAAAACCGAACAGACCTCCCATTAAAGCACCTACCAAAAAACCCATAAACCAATTACCGGTCTGATAAGCTGCAATAAACCCAGCTGAAGCTGAGGCAAGCATAATTCCTTCCCCGGAAATATTAAATATACCGGTTCTACCACCAATTACAATTCCAAGGCTGGCCAGGGCATAGATGCTGGTATATGAAATTATCTGTGTAAGCATATCTGTAAGTTGATCCACATCAACACTTCCTTTCATAAATTAATATTAGTTCCTTATTCAATATAACTACCGCCAGCTTGTCTTCTTAATACAACAATCAGAAGCACAATTATTGCTTGAGTCAAAAATACCAGTTCAACAGGGACTTGAAGTGTCCTCTGCATTGCATCTGCACCAACTAACAGTATAGATATAAACATCGCAGAAAAAGGTACACCAAGTGCTTTTCCTTGACAGATCAGAGCAGTTAAAATACCGAATATACCGTATTGGGCCCCACTGGTAAGGGCAAAGCCTTCAACTAAACGAGAGTGAACTCCCATTACTTCTATACCTCCACCGAGACCGCCCAGCGCACCTGCGATTAAGAAGGTGATCATTAAAGTCTTTTTCATTCTTATCCCATATACTGATGAAGCATCTGGATTTAAACCAGTGGCTTTAATTTCATAACCTAACACAGTCTTATTCAGCAAGAAATATATCGCAATAATTACAATGATTACTAACACAATTCCAAAATGTATCTGGTTAAATACCTTAGGCAACAAGGCTGCTTCTGGTAATTTTAAAGTCATAGGATGCCCAGATTGTGAAGCTTTCCAGGGAGCAGTTGTTGCGATAAAGTTAACAAAATAAAATGCTATGAAATTTAACATGATTGTTGAAATTATTGGATTTATATTGTAGTATGCTTTCAAAAATCCTGCTATCAAGGCAAAGAATGCTCCTGCCAACATTGCAGATAAAAGCAATATTGGTATGAAAATAATTGCAGGAAGATTAAGTCCGGCCAATCCTATTCCAACAATTGCAGTCACAGTTCCTCCGAAAAGCATTTGTCCCCAACCGCCTATATTGAAAAATCTAATCCTAAATGGAATCGCAAAAGCATAAGTAGCTAATGTAAGCGGAATAAATTTCTTTAAGGTCTCAATTATCCCTCTTCTTGAAGAAAAAGAGGTGAAAAGCAAGGTCTGATATGCTTTAGGTATGTTATAACCAAGTATTCCTATAATAGCACCAGATATAGCGAAAGCTATTAAAAGGGCTAATACATAAGGTTTGAAGCTATTCCACATATTCTGCCAGTTGGACTTTTCTTCTATTGTTTTTTCTTTTACAGCCACTTTATTAACCTCCAATCATCTTAGAACCAATTTCGTATTTATCATATTGATCTTGGTTATATATCTCTATTAATTTACCCTCATGAATGACACCTATTCTATCACTAATTTCCATTAGTTCATCTAAATCTTCATTTATATATAAAACGGCAGTCCCTTTAGACCTTAATTCGATTAGTCTGTGAAATACAAATTCAACTGAAGCCATATCTAATCCTGCGGTTGGGCTATGAGTCACTAGCAGATCTAAATCATTGATTAATGCCCGTCCTATTACTACTCTTTGAATATTACCACCGGATAATTTGCCAATTTGTTGTTTCTCATCTGGAGTTTTAACTCCATATTCATTGATAACTTCTAAGGTTTCATTTTTAACTTTATTCCAATCAACAATCCCATTATTTTGAAAATATTCTTCTCTTTGATGGCCCATTAAAACATTATCCTTAATATCTCCAAGACCCAAAATAGCTTCTTTTTTTCTATCTTCTGGAATATAAAAAACATCTCTGTCAAATATTTGATTTGTTGATAATCCATTCACTTTTTCACCCAATAAACTAATTTCACCGGCTGTTATATTATTAGGATCGATGATAAGTTCTGCTAGTTCTTTTTGACCATTACCAGAAATCCCTGCAATACCGAGTATTTCGCCACCATATATATCAAAAGATATTGATTTTAGATCAGTTCCATCTTTTTCTTTAGATTTAGCTGATATATTTTTTAAACTCAACACCGGTTCCTCCGACCTTTCAATGTCAGGAACATCGATAATGGGAATAGCACTTTCTGTAATATTGATTTCCTGGTTTTGGAACATTAATTTAACCAAATCTTCTTTTGTAGCTTTTGTAGTATCAACAGTACCCTGCATTACTCCACCCGTTAGTACACTAGCCCTGTCACAAGCCTTTAAAACCTCTTTTATTTTATGTGTAATAAATACTATAGTTACACCATTTGCAACCATTTTTTTAAGTGATTTTAAAAGTTTTTCAAATTCTTTTTCTACAAGAGAAGTAGTTGGTTCATCTAAAATCAGTATATTGGCACCTCTGTAAATTGCACGTATAATCTCTACCTTCTTTTTAACACCAGCAGGTAGTTCTTTAACTTTTGTTCCCAGCGGAAACTTCAAACCGAAATCCTCTTGCAGTTGTTTGACCTCTTTTTCTGCCCCTTTTAATTCCAGAGACATTTTATCCCCTTCAGTACCCAAAATCAAATTCTCTAAAGCTGTAAACTCCGGCACTAAAGTAGAACTTTGGTGAATCATACCAATTCCATTTCTAATAGAATCAATAGGAGAATTAAAATTGACTTTTTCCCCTCTTAAATATATCTCACCCTCATCTTCTTTATATAAACCATATAATACATTCATCAAGGTCGATTTTCCCGCCCCGTTTTCACCAAGCAGACCGTGAATTTCTCCCTTGTTCAGATCAAAGTTAACTTTATCTAAAGCTTGTACTGCTCCAAAACTTTTACTTATATTTTTAGTTTCTAATACTTTGCCTTTATTATCCATATTTCAGTCTCACTCTCTTCTTTAAATATTTTTGTTATTATTTTTAAATAACAATTAAGAAGACGAATATATATATAAAACCAAGATTGCTGCCTGAATATTCAGGCAGCAATTATATAACCTAAATTAACTACTTATTCTTCAAGCTCTTCCCCTTCAATATCTATTTCAGATAAGTTTTTCTCAACTTCTATTTCTCCACTAGCTACTTTTTCTGCGATATCTTTTACCCATTCATTTACTTTTTCAGAAACATTATCAACGGGTAATTTTAGATAACGTGAACTTTCAGGGCCATACTCCATAGGAATAAAGTTGCTTGTCTTGCCGGATTTAATTCTATCAATAGCTTCAAATACAACAGGATTATATTTGAATAAGTCAGATGTGAGGTGATTATCAGGAGCTAGATTATGCTTATCAGTATAAGTAGTTGTTACATATACATCTCTGTCAGCATTTTCTACAGCTCTGAATAATCCATAGTTACCTAAGTTTACACCACTAATAATTACATCTACGTCTTGAGAAATTAAAGCTTCAGCACTTTGTTTTGTTTTAACTGGATCATTAAAGTCTCCTACATAGATGTATTTTAATTCAATGTCTGAATCATAGGTATCAATAGCCTGGTCAATTGCATTAAGTTCACCGTAAGTGAAAGGAAGTTCTAAACCACCAATATATCCAACTTTATTTGTTTCAGTTACCTGGGTTGCAAGAGCACCCAATACATAAAAACCAGGATAGTAATTACGTTCTAGAAGTGTTATATTTTCATATTCTTCATCTAAAGGAGCATCTGCTTCAATAATAAAAGATACATCCGGAAATTCAGGAGCTACTTCAAAAACAGCTTCGTTAAATTGAGCTCCATGTGCCCAGATAATACCATATCCACTTGAAGCATATTCACTTAATACCCTTGAAGCATCAGGTACAGCAACCTGTTCTGAATAAGATACCTCCATATCTAATTCTTCCTCAACAGCCTGCATAGTTCTGTAACCAGTAGCATTATAATCAGCATCCTGGATTAAACCTGGATAAATAACTGCAAATTTGTCATAATCTTGTGCAGAAACACTGCCACCAACAATAAATAAACTAACCACTAACATTAAAGTAATTGTAAGAATACCTGTAAATTTAATTCTAGGCATTTAATATGACCCCTTATTATTTTTTTATCATTATACGAAAGAGTCATTGAATGAAAAGATATACACTCCCTTTCCTCTTATTATTACAATGATTATATCACATTTTTGTAAAATCTTTCATTAGTACATATATCAATCTTTGTGTTGTTTTTTTTGTAGATTTTCACAATTTTAATGAAAGTTTCCTTATCTTAAGTCTTTTTTGAATATATCAACAGCGTCCAATATATCTTCTCTATTTACATCAAGATGAGTAACTGCCCTCAGTTTATCATGTAGAACACTTACTCTTAAGCCATCTTCTAATAGCTTTTCAGCAAATTCTGCTGATTTTACTCCTTTTATTTTAAAAATTACAATATTGGTTTCAACAGTAGTAGGATCAATATCTACAGCTGGGATTTCTGCAAGTTCTTCAGCCAAAAGCTTTGCATTATCATTATCTACCTTAAGTCTTTCAAGATTATTTTCAAGAGCATAGATCCCACCAGCGGCAATGATACCAGCCTGTCGCATTGCTCCCCCTAATCTCTGCTTCCAGTATCTAGCTTCATTGATAAACTCTTTAGATCCCGCCAGGACAGAACCAACTGGAGCTCCTAATCCTTTACTTAAATCAAACCATACCGAATCAAAATTGGCAGCATATCTTTGAGCATTAATTTCTTTTGCTGCCACAGCATTAAATAGTCTAGCTCCATCCATATGGGTTTTTAAACCTAATTCGTGAGCCTTATCGGTTAATTCTTCTATTTGTTCTAAGGGCCAAATCGAACCTCCGCCTAAATTTGAAGTCTGTTCGATTGACAATAGCTTACTCTGAGGATCATGATAATCTTTAGTTCTAACTGCTTTTTCGAACTGTTCTAAATTAAAAATTCCTCTTTTACCTTCAACAGATCTAATTGAAGCACCACTAATTACAGCCGTAGCGCCTCCTTCATAATGAATGGGATGAGCGCTCTCATCCATAATTATTTCATCCCCAGGATTACAGTGGACCGCAAAAGATATTTGATTAGCCATTAAACCAGAAGGGAGATATATTGCTTCATCCTTCCCTAAAATATTTGATGCCATTTCTGTAAGCCTATTAACACTGGGATCTTCAAATAATTGTTCATCTCCAACCTCAGCTTCCGCCATAAACTGTCTCATCTCATCAGATGGTCTTGTACCAGTATCACTAAATAAATCAATTTTAATATCCATATTTTCACCTCAATTTTTTAAATTAATGTAAGAATATATAAATAAAACATCCCTAAAAATACAGTTGTAAATATACTCCTTGTAAAATATGCTGTAAAAAAAGTAGGGATTGCAGCTAATAGATAGTTGTTAGTCAAAGAAATATTTAGAGAACCGTCGGTAATAAATAAAGCAGGGGCTAATAAAGAAGCTAATATTGCCGGGCCTACATACTTTAAAATACTTACCATTGTGTCCGGTAACTTGACTTTGGATAATAAAGTTACAGGCAGCATTCTAGGTATATATGTAACCAACGTCATTCCTAAAATCATAAATAAATATTTAAGTTCCATTTTCTATTATCACCCCTATTACTGCTGCACTAAGTGTGGCAATTATTATATGCCAATTCCCGGGGAATATATAAAAGAAAACAATAGACAAAATAGCAGCCGTAATTGAAACTACCAGATCTATTTTATCGTTAATCTGCATAATAAGCAATATTATAAACATGGCAGGTAACACAAAATCGATTACAGGAATTTCAAAATTTAAAACATATCTTCCTATCACAACACCAATTATAGTACTAATAACCCAGCCCAAATAAGCACTAAGTCCCATTGACAGAAAGAACAAACCTTTATTCTCTTTTTCCTCTAAAAGGGTATTACCCAGTGCAAAGGATTCATCAGTTATTAGAAAACCAATCAAAGGAAGCAACTTTTGAGGAGTTTTTTTGAAATGAAGGCTTAAGGAAGCACTCATCAAGATATGTCTTAAATTCACTAGAAATGTTGTCATAATTATAGGTATTATAGCTGCCTGAGTTGTTAACATGTTAACAACTATTAACTGTGAGGACCCCGCAAATACAAATACCGACATCCCTATAATTAAATAGGGGGATAAGTCAGTATTTAGAGCTAAAATTCCAAAGCTAATTCCAATTGGTATATACCCCATTATGACCGGTATTGATTTTTTAAATCCAGAGATAATAGTATTTCTGTAACTCAAAATAAAAAAACTCCCTTCCCATTAATATTATATTTCGGGAAGGGCTATCTCAATTCCTCTTGCTTTTTCATTAATTTTTATATCAATATCATATGCTTGACCGAGATTAGATCCCGTCATGATCTGCTTTGTATCCCCATCAGCCATGATATTACCGTCTTTAACTATGATTACTCTATCACAGTACTGCATGGCTAAATTGGGATCATGTAGAGCCATGATAACTCCTGTATTACTATTTTGAGTTACCTTTTTTATTTCTCTCATCAAAAGATTTTTATTCTTAAAGTCTAAATGAGAAGTTGGCTCATCCATAATCAAATATCCGGTATCCTGCATCAAGGCCCGGGCAATTAAAACTAACTGCTTCTCACCACCACTCAGTTTATTGTATTGTCTATTAACTAAATACTCAATATCCAGTTTTTCCAAAATAGAGATTGCCTTATCAAAATCATCACTATTAGGCATTTTACCAAAACCTAAATATGGTGTTACCCCCATTGTAACAACATCAAGTACTTGATAAGAAAATACTACAGAATGCTCCTGAGGTACCATACTAATAAATTTAGCAATCTGTCTTTGATTTAGATTATCTAAATCAGTACCATCAATTCTAATTTCCCCTTTATCTTTTTGCAAAACTCCATTCAGACACTTTAATATGGTTGTTTTGCCAGAACCATTAGCGCCCAGTAAGCAGGAAAACTCCTGCTTCTGAACTCTGAAATTTATATTATTGATGGCATCAGTATTATCATAAGAAAAACCTAAATCTCTTACTTCTAACATCTATTTCACCTTCAATTTATTTATATTATAGCGAACCCCCGCCTAAATCTTCATAGCTTTTATCATATAGAGCTTCGTAATACTCTTCAACTACTTTATTAACATCAATATCCTCATATTTTTCTGGATATATTTTTTCAGCCAACCAGACAATTCCCAAATATGAAGATGGACTTGGGAAATCCCACGGTTCAACCTGGGAGGGAAATCTGTATACATTTTCGTTTTTTACAGCCTTTAGTTCCTGTAATTCTGATCTGTTTAATAACTCTTCAACAGAACCACTGTAATATTGTGAAACTACAATGTGGTCAGGATTCCATTTCAATAATTCTTCCAAAGAAGTTTTTATAAAACCAGACTTAGCTTCTTTAGCAGGATTAATTCCACCCGCCAACTCTATCATGCTGGTCTGTAACATATCTTCACCAACTGTGTCTAACAGTTCAGAGTTAGCAAAATATACTTTTTTCTTGTCTTCTATATCTCTGCTATCCACAATATCAATTATTTGCTCATATTGGTTGATTACTTTTTGAGCTCGCTCTTCAACCCCAATAGCTTTACCCAATATTTTGGTTGTTTCTTTTATTTGCTGATAGCTTTCAGGATTGATTATCACAGAAGCTATGTCATAATCTTTAAGCTTTTTGGCAACTTCCGGGCCAACATTGTGTGGAAATAGGATCACTAAATCAGGATCAACCTCTAAAATTTGTTCTATATTAATCCCGCGATTTTTCGAACCAACATTTGGTAGTTTTTCTCCATCGTATAATTTTCGGAAAAGTGAAACTTTCTCAAAACTTAAATCTGAAGCTACTAATCTATCCTGTACTCCCAGGCAAAATATGAATTGCGTTGCTGATCTGTATGTTGTAACAATCCTATTAACTTCCTCAGGTACTTCTACCTCTCTATCGGCCATATCAGTAACAATTTCTCCGGCAAAAGCTGAAGAGGAAATTGCTAAACTAAATACTAAGATTAATACCAAAAATATAGTTGTTTTTTTAGTGGAAAGACTCATTTTATTCCTCCTTGTTTATCCCGTTATTTGTAACCTCATATAACGTCAACAAAAAAATTATTTTTTTAGCTTATTTTTAAAATTATCATCAAAATATTTTGTTTCTAATTTAGACATTTCACGCCTGGCTTCACTCCGAAAGTTTAGAAAAGTATCCATCAACAAACGTCCTTTTTTTGTTAATGTAGAACCGCCACCCTCGGAACCCCCAACTTGTTTTTCTAATAATTTGAAACCTAATTTATTCTCTAATTTGTCAATAAGCTGCCAGGCCTGACTGTAAGACATATTAATCTCAGCCGCAGCTTTACTTAAAGAGCCCAGTTTATCTACAAGTCTCAAGATATCAGCAGGACCATCACCAAATAATTTATTATTTTCTTCTTCCAACCAAAGCTTATAATTCAATTTCATCTATAATCATCCTAATCGTACTTATTTTTATAGTACTGGTAATCATCATAATAGTCAAGATCGATAATAACCTTTTTATCATTAATAGGATAATGGTCAACTAATCCTTCGTGGTCATCTAAAAATGGTTTTAAACCCATAGCACCTTCCAATTTACGTATTTCAGGTAAAAATCTAGTACTTATTATTACGGGATGACCAGGCTTGTCATTATAGCTCGGTAACATTATCTCTGAGGACTTCTTCTCAAATTCATCTATAATCATATCAAAAATATCAGGTGTTATCAATGGTTGATCTCCCAAAAAAATTACTAAATATTTTGTGTTTTTTGCTAAATCTTCTATTCCTTTCTTCAAACTCGTACTCATCCCATCTTTATAATCAGGATTTTCTTTGATCCTCAAGCGTTCATCTTCATAATACTCTATTTTTTCTTTTACTCTTTCCGCTTCAGCACCTAAGACCACCCTAATCTCATCATCTATACGTCTGCTCTGCCTCACATTATCAATTACAGTTTCTAATATTGTCTTACCTTTCCAGGGCAGTAGCTGCTTTAATTTTCCCATCCTGTCAGCTTCTCCAGCTGCAAGTATTATTGCCGTATACATATCATCACCTCATTGATAGAAGGGGAGGGAACCCTCCCCTTTTATTTATTAATTAGTCATCCTTTGTTCAGAAACGTCCCCTCTATATTATATTAATATAAGTAGTGTTTTATACCAACCATAAGAAATATGCTAAGAAGACTGCACCTAATATATATACTAACCAATGAACATCTTCGCCTTTACCTGTAAAAAGTTTTACTAATGGATAAATAACAAAACCTAGGGCAATACCATTTGAAATAGAATATGTTAGAGGCATCGCTATCATAGTAATAAAGGCTGGTAGGATTTCAGTGAAGTCATCCCAGTCCAACTTAGTTACATTAGACATCATCATTGTACCTACGATTATCAAAGCAGGAGCTGTTGCTGCACCCGGTACAAGCCCAATTAATGGCCTAAAGAACAGAGATAAAAAGAAGAGAATTGCAACAACTACACCTGTTAGACCTGTTCTACCACCTTCAGCCACACCAGAGGCAGACTCAATATAAGTGGTAACAGTACTGGTCCCAAACAAGGCACCTCCTGTAGTACCAACAGCATCAGCAAGCAATGCATTACTTGCTTTTGGTAAGTTTCCGTCTTCATCTAAATATCCAGCCTGTTGACTTACACCAACTAATGTCCCGGCAGTATCGAATAAATCAACAAATAGGAATGAAAGCAGGACTCCTATCATACTTAACTTAAAAGCAGAAACTATATCTAATTGGAATAACACCTCATTCCAATCTCCCATTCTGGGCATTGCAAAAAAACCATTAAATTCTGGAGTAACTCCATTTGTCCAGCCAAAGGCTGTGGCAATTAATATCCCCCATAAGAGAGCACCTTTAATTTTAAGAGCATATAATATTCCAGTAACAATTAAACCTACAATTGCAACTAGTCCAGGTCCTGACATCACATCACCTAGAGCTACCAAAGTAGCTTCATCAGCAACAACAATACCCGCGTTTTGTAAACCTATAAAGGCAATGAATAATCCGATACCAGCACTTATTCCTGTTTTAAGGCCCATCGGGATTGCATTAACTATTTTCTTTCGGACCGGCGTGAGGCTCAGTACAATAAATATTACACCTTCTAAGAATATGATACCCAAAGCAGTCTGCCAGGGAACTTCCATCCCGATAACAACTGAGTAAGCAAAGAAGGCATTTAGTCCCATACCTGACGCTAGAGCAAAAGGATAATTAGTAAGAAAAGCCATAGCTAAAGTACCTAAGATAATACCAGCAATTGTCGCAATAAATACTCCGTTAAAAGGCATTCCCGCATCACTAAGGATTGATGGGTTTACGAATATTATATAAGCCATAGTCATAAATGTTGTAAAACCAGCAATAACCTCAGTTTTTAGATTAGTATTATTTTCTTGAAGATCGAACACACTTTCCAGAATACCTTCATTATTCTTTCCGTTCATCAAATTCCCTCCTTATGTTTGTTAAGTTCAATTACTATCACAACACAACATAACTCATCAAAAATATCCCTCTTTAACACCTCCTCATTGCTTAATCTCCTACTCCAAGAGAAACAAATTTATTTTTATCAACATCAAACAAACCTTGATCAGTTATCTTCAAAGAAGGAATTACCGGTAAAGTCATAAAAGATAAAGTCATAAATGGACTCTGTCTGGTAACTCCCATTGAATATACTTTTCCTTTCATCTTTTTTAGCCTCTTTGCAACTTCGGGTATTGAATCTTTAGACATTAGACCAGCAATTTCTAAGGGGAGAAAATCTATCAGTTCTCCATTCTTCACGACTGTTATTCCACCCTTTAGTTTTTCTATTTCTTTGACTGCCTTATACATGTCTTCTGAATTCAAACCAACGACAATAATATTATGGGAGTCATGGCCGATTGAAATAGCTATAGCTCCTTTTCTTAAACCAAAACCTTTTAAAAGCCCCAAACCTACATTACCGGTTTTTTTATGCCTTTCCACTACTGCTATTTTTACTAGATTATTTGCAACCAAATCATCTATTCTAACTTTCGTTTTAAAACTAATTTCATCTTTTCCGGTTACTATTTGGTCTTTTCTCAACTTTATTATCCGATATTTTTTATAATCAGGTAATTCAAAGTTGTCTTTTTTAAACTCACCAATATTTACAGAATTAAATATTTTTTTAGATTTTCCTTCTTTTATTTTCGGTAAATTCACAATTAAACTTTCGTTTTCAGCTACTAATTGCCCATCCTTAAATACTTTTTCTATATTGAAATCTTTTAAATTATCCAGTATTACAAGATCAGCCTTATAACCGGGAGCAATTGCTCCAACATTTTTTAATCCTAAAGCATCAGCTGAATTTATGGTCGCTAGTTTAATAGCTCGTAAGGGAGAAACACCATTTTCAATAGCTTTTTTAATCACAAAATTAATATGACCGTTTTCATAAAGATCTTCTGGATCCCTATCATCTGTTGCTAAAAGAAAACTAGAAAGGTTACTATTATTAACTGCTGGTAGTAAATTAACCAGGTCCCTGGTGACTGAACCTTCCCTGATCATCACATACATACCTTTTGTAACCTTTTCTTTAGCCTCTTTTGGAGTAGTACATTCATGATCAGCCATAATCCCACCCAACAAGTAGGCATTTAACTTTTTACCACTAACACCAGGTGCATGTCCATCAATAAATTTATCCCCGATCATCTCTATTTTATCCCAGAGTTCCCTATCCCCATTCATTACTCCCACGAAATCCATAACTTCACCCAGTCCAAAAATTCCTTCCTCATCTTTTAACCGGGCTAATTTTTCCGCTGTTAACTTAGCACCTGAAGTTTCATTAACAGTAGCAGGGACACAGGAGGGAAGCATTAAATTAAAGTTCCAAGGAAGTTTGTTCCCGCGATCCAGGAAATATTTTATTCCTTCAATACCTGCCACATTAGCAATCTCATGAGGATCTGCAAAGATAGTAGTAGTACCCCTGGGTACGATCCAGGCCGCGAATTCATCAATTTTGACCATAGCACTTTCCAGATGCATGTGCCCATCTATAAACCCCGGTGCTATAATATTTTCTTCAAAATCTATTTCTTTAGCACCATTATAACGACCAATCCCTATTATCTTACCATCAGCAATAGCAATATCTTTTTTAATTAATCTTTCATTAAATACATCAACGATTCTACCGTGTTTTAAAACTAATTCCGCAGGTATTTCGCCTTTTGACATTTTTAATAATCTTTTTCTATTCATCTAAGAACCTCCCCTCCTAGATACTCTGTAATTATATAAATAATTTATTCTAATTTTAATGCTCCAAAGTTACACCTGGTTATACATAATCCACAACCTGCACATTTTTCTGGGTCAATAACAATATAATCTTTACTTTCATTTAATGTAATTGCATCGTATACACAACTTGTTATACAGAGACCACAGGTTGTACAGTTTTCTTCGATTACAGTCGGTACAACAGTTTCATATTTTGCCTCTTCACTAACAACTTTGGCGGTTAATCCTTTAATATCATTCACACTTTTATAACCATTTTCATCTAAAAACTTGTTTAGCTCATTTGCTATCTTTCCGTATACACGGGGGCCGTTGACAATTGCCTCAGTACAAACCTGTACAGCAGAGGCTCCAGCCATAAACATCTTAGCTGCTTTTAGACCACTATCTAGACCACCTACCCCGATAACTGGGATATCAACACTATTAGCTGCTTGATATACTGCCCTTAAGGCTAAGGGAAAGATTGCTTCACCCGAAAGCCAACCAAAACCGTTTTCACTACCCATCAGCGGTTTACCGGTTTCAGGGTCAATATCTAAGGTCGGCCCAAATGAATTGATAAGAACTATCCCGTCTGCTCCAGCTTTCTCTGCTGCCTGAGCAAATTCTGGAATATCAATTCCTGGACTCAATTTTACATAAACTGGTATCTCAACTTCATCTTTAGCTGCTTTTATACTTTCTTCCATCGGGGTTGTATCTTCTCCCAAATAATGAGTTGATAATTCTAAAGCATCAGCATATTTTTCTACCTTTTTAGCCAGTTCTCTAATCTGATCTTTTGTATAGCCGATTCCTGCAATAACAGGTAACCCTAACTCTTCAATCTTTGGATATTCTTCATTCAACCAGTGTTCTGGGGTTTGCTCTGCCCACAGTTCTGAATTTAAGAAACCACTTTTTATTCTCGCCATGTTTGGGCGCGGAACTTTGGCTGCAGTGGTTGAAATAGTCTTAGTTACGAGAGCTCCTGCTCCACCTGCTTTGGCTCTCTTGGCAGCTGTATAATCTTTTACTGGTGGCCCAGCTGCTGGCATTATGGGATTGTCTAACTTAAGGCCTGAAAATTCTACTTCCAAATTAGCCATTAAACTCACTCCTCATTTGTGTTTTTATTATTAATAATTTGCTGTAGTTCTTCATCTATTTTATTATAAATAGTATCATGGTTATCCTTCTTAATTCTATAAATACTGACATCATCCCTGCTTCTGACTTGATCTAAAAACTTATTGTCTTCGTCTTTTAAAACAGCTAACACGGGTTTTTGCTTATCAAGTATTTCAAAAACCTTTTGTTGGAATTCTTTTGCGTTAAGTTCAAATCGCCCTAGTTCATCCATTACCACTATATCTTTGGTTCTTTGTCCCTCTTCTAAAAGTTTAACACCTAAATTGTTAAAGACTTCTGGCCGAATATTCCACTCAGTATCTAAGCTATCTCTTTTCGCAAAAATCTGCCATTTCTCTTCAAAGCCAGGAACATTTTTAACCTGCTTCTCATAATATTCAAGAGGATCGGCAAGGTAAAAACTTAGCCACTGGTCGAAGTCACCGTTTCTACCTACCACAAAACCTCCTGGTTTTAAATTCAATTTATTAATAATCTCTCTTACCACCGTACTTTTACCGACATATTTATCACCAGTAATTACAATATTGTTGGGCATTACCCCTTCTGCTCCTCAAGTGCATTCAATATTTTTTCTGGTGTTATTGGAAGGCTCTTGAATCTTACTCCGATTGCATCGTATACTGCATTAGATACAGCAGGACTTGCTGCAATTATCGTTGGTTCACCTACACCCTTGGAACCAAAGGGACCACCAGAATCCTTATTTTCAATTAAAGTACTTTCAAATTTAGGAATATCTTTAATACTGGGAACTAAATAGTTAGTCATATCTGCATTAACAGTTATTCCTTTATCAATAACCTGTTCTTCCATTAAAGCCATACCTAATCCCTGAACAGTTCCTCCCTCAATCTGGCCGTGTACATTTTGAGGATTGATGGCTTTGCCTACATCGAGTGCAGTATAGACGTTCATTACCTCGATCAAGCCGGTATCAGTATCTACTTCAATATCCATAATTTGAGACATGAAAGTATAGGCTACATATATTTTTTCACCCTGCCCCGTCTTTCTATCGGGTGCATAAGTTTTTGGGAAAAAAGTTGCTTCCGCTTTCAGTTCTTTACCCCTCTGCTCAACAATTTCTACTAGGTCCCAATAAGTTATTTTTTCACATTCATCACAGGCATATATTTGACCATCTTTCACTGTAAGTTCAGGATGGTTACTGTTGAAATAGAGGCTGCCATAATGATAAATCTTTCCCATAACTTCCTCTGCTGCTTCTCTTACGGCATTACCGGAAAAGAAGGTCTGTCTTGTAGCAGAAGTAGAACCAGAATTTTTAGCTTGATGGGTATCCTGGCCAACTATCTCTATATAGGAAGGATCGATCTTTAATACTTCCGCCGCAATCTGGATCATAGTTGTTAGAAAACCCTGGCCCAAATCTGCTCCAGCAGTTCTTACTTTAATTGTCTTATTTTTAGTGATTTCAACTTCAGCGATGGAATGATCAGGAAAGCCCTCACCATATCCAAATCCGAACATTATTGATGCCATTCCTCTTCCTTGTTTTTTCATTCCTTAATCTCCCCCTCCCATTTCGAAAGATCAACAGCAGATTCTATTGTTCTTTTTAAATTTACACTCTTGCTTAAAATCTGCCCATTGGGAGTTGTAGAACCTATATCATAAGCATTTTGATATCTAAGCTGAACAGGGTCAATATCTAATTTATGAGCTATAATATCAATTTGTGACTCATATGCAAAAGCCATTTGAGTTGTACCAAATCCTCTCATAGCCCCTCCATAAGTGTTATTTGTATATACAGCATAAGAGTCCCCTTTTACATTTGCAACATTATAGGGGCCTGTACAATGATACATGCCTTTATGAACTACAGCAGGACTACTTGAAGCATAGGCACCGGCATCACCGATAACCTTGACTTTCCAGGCCGTTAAATATCCATCATTGGTCACTCCGGTTTTTGCTTTAATTGTAAGAGGATGTCTTTTAGATTGAGAAATCATGGATTCTTCTCTGGTATAGACGAGTTTAACAGGCCGTTTAGTATGTCTTGCTGCCAAAGCAAGGTGAATGTGTACAGAAACATCTTCCTTTTTACCAAAAGCTCCACCAATTGCAGTCTGAATAATTCTGACTTTTTCTTTAGGAAGATTCATAGATTGAGCAACATCGGCTTGCGTATCATGGAGCCATTGAGAAGCCGCCCAGATCTTAACAACATCTTTATTCTGATCGTATAAAGCATATCCAGCTTCATTTTGAATAGGGAGTTGATCAATATGCTGAGTTTGATACTCATTTTCTACAATAAAATCAGCTTCTTCAAATCCCTTTTTTACATCTCCCTTTTCTAAATGATGGTCCATTAATATATTTTGTTTTCCAACCTCGGGATCAACATAATCTGTGCAGAGGTCCCCAATATCATGATGAATAATTGGGGCATCTTTTTCTAAGGCCCGATGAGGATCTGAAATAACTTCTAGCTTTTCTACTTCAACTTCAATTTTATCTCTTGCTTGAAGTGCTGCTTGTTCTGTTTCAGCAATTACAATCGCCAGAGCATCACCCATAAATCTCATCTTTTCTCCGACTTTTATTAAAACAGGTTGGTCTTTTATTATTAAACCAAACTTGTTAAGTTCCGGATAATCTTGTTCAGTAAGAACATCTACAACACCCTTGACTTTCTTGGCCTTACTAACATCGAGGTTTTTTAAAATAGCATGGGGATAAGTTGCCCTCTTAATCTTAACATGTAAGTAATCATCAAATTTTAAATCAGAGGGATACTCAGCCTCACCTGTAACTTTCGCTTCGGCATCAACCTTGAACAAATTTTCTCCTACATATTTTTTAGACACTCTCTTCACCCCCACTTTCTATTTTGTGGGCTGCCTCTTTAACAGCATCGATTATTTTGACATAACCTGTACACCTACATATATTACCAGATAAACCTCTTTTTATTTCTTCATCCGAAGGATTAATGTTTTTATCAAGTAACTTTTTACTGGACATTATCATTCCGGGTATACAAAAGCCGCACTGGACAGCTCCTTTTTCAATAAAGGCCTGCTGTAAGGGGTGTAATTTTTCTTTGCTACCTAATCCTTCAATTGTCATTATCTCAGCCCCATCAGCCTGTGCTGCTAATACCAAACAAGATGCTACTACCTTATTGTCCATTATTACTGTACAAGCACCACATTCTCCTTTTCCACAACCTTCTTTTGTGCCTGTTAAACCAAGATCATCTCTTATTAAATCGAGCAACCTTGTCTCGGGTTTAACATCAAGTTCTCTTTTTTCTCCATTTACTGTTAAACTTATCTTCATTGATTAATCACCTCTTGTAAGGCGCTTTTTGTTATATTAAATGCTACTTTTCTACGATATTCTGCGGTTCCTCTGATATCATCAATAGGGGATATTTCATCAGAGACAATCTCCGCTATTTCATCTATATTAATCTTTTTGATCTTCTTATTTGTTAACCTTTCTTCAGCTTTATCTATTCTAAGGGGCACAGGTGCTGCTGAACCTATACATAATTTTGCATCTTCAATCTTATTATCGTTATCAAATACTAGATTAAGCGCTAGACTTATTGAAGAGATTACCAATGCTTTTCTTTTTCCTACTTTAACCCAGGCTCCCCGATATTTATTTTCCTTAAGGGGAAGAATTATCTTTTCAACAATTTCACCCTTATCTAAGACATTTTGTTTCGGTCCTGTGAAAAAATCATTGGCATCTACTATTCTCTCTCCATTTTTTGAAAGTAATTTTAGTTTTGCATCATATACTAACAACGGTGGTAATAGATCTCCTGCCGGGGATGAAGTTACAATATTCCCGCCGATTGTCCCTCTGCTTCTAATCTGAGGAGAACCCACCTCAGCAGCAGCCTCCTGAATAACAGGAAAATGTTCTTTTATTTGGTCTAACTTATCTAGCCTTTGATGAGTAACCATGGCACCAATTTCAACTTTATCATCAAAAAATTTAATCTCTTTAAAACCTTCCAGCCAATTTAAATCAAGCCATTTCTCTATTTTGTATAGCTCCTTATAATTAGCCACTAAAAGATCTGTACCCCCAGCTATCACAGTTAATTCGCCTTCATCTTTTTCTAAAATGTTGATCAATTCTTTTTTGGACCGGGGTCTAAAATACTTATCAGAATCTTTCCCAGAAATTCCTGGCTTGTTTTTGGCATTTTTCGATTGTTTTTTCATAATCTAATACTTTCACCTCCTGATTTTCCATCAATACATTTCCATTCACTATTGTTGTATCAACTAAACCACCATTAAACCCAAACAAAACATGAAAGAAATAATTGTCTGTGGTTATAGGGGTGGGTGACTTATAATCTAACATAATTACATCAGCTGGTACACCTTTTGCAATAATTCCAAGTTTTTTGTTAAAATATCTTTGGGCTATTTTCCTGTTGTTTGCAAAGCATATTTTTCTTATATCATCCCCACCTAAATTGGGGTCTGAATTATCATGTTTTTGCAGTAGATCAGCTACATTTATACTTTCAAACATATCTGTGGTATATCCATCAGTACCTAATCCTACTGTTAAGTTCTTATCTAATCCTTTTTTAAGGTTGATCGCCCCTACTGCATTTCCCATATTTGATTCTGGGTTGTGGATTAGATATACACCATGTTTAGCTAAAGCCTGATACTCAGCTTCTGATAAATGAACTCCGTGAATTGCTAGTGAATCTTTTTTTAATATATTTAATTTTTCAAACCTGTCAACCAAGTTTTTGTACCCTCTTTTTTGACTGTCTTCCTGATCAACAGCCCCTTCTGCAGCATGGAAATGCAGAGGTGTCTCAGTACTTTCAGCTAATTCGGCTGCTTCTTTTAACGTCTCATCTTCTAATGTAAAAGACGCATGTAATCCTATTGCCGGGGTTATAAAGTCATTATTTAAAGATTCAGTTCGCCTGATAAATCTTTCATTTTCTTTTATACCTTTTTTAGACTTTAGTTTACCGTGCCGATCAGAAATTTCATAAGATAAATTAGTCCTTAATTTTGATTTCACTACAGCCTCCGCGATGATATCCAGGCTATTCTCAATATATCCATAACTTGCATGATGATCAAAGATTGTTGTGGTCCCACACCTAATACTTTCTATTAAGGCATAAAGAGCACTATAATAGATGTCTTCGCTATTCATAGTCTGATCTAATCGCCACCAAAGTTTTTCTAAAATTTCCTGGAAGTTCTGGGGGGGAAGCTCAGTCTTTAAATCCATCCCCCGGGCAAACGTACTATAAAAATGCATATGGGTATTTATCATACCGGGCATTATTACTTTACCTTCTACATCATGGTAATTTGCTTTTTGATACTTTGCTTTCATTTTTTCAGTTTTACCATAGTCTCTTATTATATCTTCATCAATCAACAATGCCCCATCTTTAATAACAGTATCTTTCGAATTCAAAGTTATTAAAACACCATTACCATAAAGCTTCAATTATTAAACCCCCCTTAATTATGCAAGAGTTCTTCTGCAATTTCATTGTGCTTGTTAATTATATTGTCTTCATCAATAGTCGCTAATTCTCCTCTACGGACAACCACTTTACCATTAACTATATTATAGTCAACTTCCTGCGTTATACCCGTATTAACAAGGGCTTCAACCGGATCACTCTGGCCACCGGCAAAACCTAAACGGTCACTTCTAACCATAATTAGGTCAGCCGCTTTACCTTTTGAAAGACTTCCTATTTCGGGTTGGTTTAAGACCTCTCTACCACCATTTGTTGCGATAGACAAAATTTGTTCGGAAGTAATACTATCTATTCCATGAAACGCCTTGTGGAGGAGATAGGCTAGTTTTAATTCGAGAATCATATTAGAAGCATCATTACTTGCACTTCCGTCTACTGCCAAACTAACCGGCATTTTGTTTTTCAGCATAAAAGGTATTTTGGCAACTCCTGAAGATAATTTCATATTAGAAGCTGGACAGTGGGAAACACCTGTCTTGGTTTTTGCTAATTTAGCAATTTCAAATTCATTAAAATGGACTCCATGTGCAAACCAGACATCTTCACCCAACCAATTGAGTTCTTCCATTAGTTTTAAAGGCCTTTTACCAAAAGACTCTACACAGTAATCATTTTCATCTAAAGTTTCTGCAAGGTGGGTATGACTTAAAACATTATTTTCCCTGGCTAATTTTATAGATTCCTTCATCAAATCCATTGAGACAGAAAAAGGTGAACAGGGAGATAATACTACCCTCTGCATCGCAAACTTACTATCATCATGAAATTTGTCAATTACACGCTGGGAATCTCTTAAAATTTCTGCTTCGGACTGTACTACAGAGGCCGGTGGTAACCCACCATCTTCTTCACTTAAAGACATACTGCCTCTACTACCGTGAAACCTTATTCCGATCTCCTCAGCCGCTTTAAACTGGTGATCTATTAAGGTGTCTTCTTGATTTTCCGGAAATACATAAAAATGATCTGCACTGGTAGTACAGCCTGTTTTTAATAATTCGGCTGAAGCCAAGAGGGTGCTGTAATAAACTGCGGCTGGGGTTAATTTCGCCCAAATTGGATAGAGAAATTTAAGCCAGTTGAACAGTTCAACTCCCTGGGCTTCAGGAATATTTCGAGTTAAAGTCTGGTAAAAATGGTGATGGGTATTTATTAAACCGGGAAAGACAAAGTAATTCCCAGCTTCAATCATTTCATCAGTTTCTTTTAGATCTATCTCAATATTTTTATCAATCTGTCTTACTTCTTGATCTTCAATTAATATATCAATATCTTTATATCTGTTTCTTTCCTGATCCATCGTTATTAGTTCTTTTATGTCTTTAATTAAAATCCTAGACATTTTTATTCACTCCTGTCTTCTTTTGCAGCACTTTCAATAGCTTCTATAATCTGCTGGTAACCTGTACACCTACAGAGATTACCTTCAATCGCTGTTTTGATCTGATCTCGATTTGGATCTGGATTTTTATTTAATAACGCCCTAGCAGACATTAACATGCCCGGGGTGCAAAAGCCGCACTGGACTGCCTGATGATCAATAAAGGCTTCCTGTAAAGGATCTAATCTCCCATTAGTCTCTAAGCCCTCTACTGTCAATACCTCACTACCATCAATCTGAAAAGTATATACCATACAAGAGTTTATAGCCTCGCCATCTAAGATGACTGTACAGGCCCCACATTCACCTATACTACAGCCTTCTTTGACTCCTGTTAAACTCAACCTATCTCTAAGGGTATCAAGCAATCTTTCATCAGGTTCAACTGTGATTTCATGCTTTTTATTATTTACTGTTAGAGAAACATTTATTTCTTGCATTACTGCACCTCCTTAATTATTTCCTGGAGGGCTCTCTTTAAAAGATTACCTACTACAGGCCTCTTATAAGGAGTGGACCATCTTTCTCCAGTTATATCTACCATTTCCTGGCCTGTTTTATCTTTGACTGAGCCATAATCAATTTTATTGATGTTTATACCTTCAAGTTCATTTTCTATTTCACTGAAACGGATAGCTGTTGGAGTAGCTGATCCAAATGCGACCCTTATATCCTTAAACTGATTGTCTTTTATATCAGTAAGAACCGCTAGATTAATCCTGGCAATTGCAACAGCTTGCCTCCGTTTAACTTTTTGATAGTTATTATAATAATCAGTTGGTAAATATGGTACTTTCACCTCTGTCATTATTTCATCTTCTCTCCGGTCATTCTGGTAAGGGCCTGTAATGAACTCGCTTAAAGGTAATTCGCGTTTCCCGCTGCTTGAATGTAATACCACCGAAGCCTCTAGAGCAATCAGTGGTGTGATTAAATCAGCAGCTGGAGAAGAATTATTAATATTACCTCCCACGGTCCCTCTGTTTCTAATTTGTGTAGAACCTATGGTTTGGGCCGCTTTACTCAAGATAGGAAGCTTTTCATTAATCAAGTCAGATCCTGTTATCTGACTGTGGGTACATAACGCTCCTAACTTCAGATGATCTTCATTCTCCTCGATAATATCTAAACCGCTCACAGAGCTTATATCCAGTAAGTAATTAAATTCATTTAGCTCTTTATCTTTTTTATTAATTCCCACTAACAGATCTGTTCCACCCGCTACAATCTTAGCTGCTCTACCTTTAACTGCCAAGATGTTTACTGCTTGATCTAAACTTTGGGCTTTTAAAGCTTCAAATTCTATCATTAATGATCTCCCCCTTTGGTAAGATTTCTGCCCACTACTATTTTTTCAAGATTAAGAGGAAGTGATCTAATTCTCTTATTAGTTGCATTTGCTACTGCATTAGCAATAGCTGCTGCACCAAGTTCTAAGGTGGGTTCTCCGATAGATTTTGCACCAAAAGGTCCGTTAGGATCAGGATTTTCTACGATAATTGGTTCTATATCCGGCATATCTTTAACAGTAGGAATCATATACTCATCAAAATTAGTGTTTTTAATATATCCATTATTGGTTTCAACTTCTTCCATAATACCATAACCTAAGCCCATTAATACTCCACCATAAATCTGTCCTTTTACATTGGCGGGATTAATCGCACGCCCTACATCATGAGCCGCTGTCATATTTAAGACTTCAATTTCACCGGTTCCAATATCAACTTCCACTTCAGCAACCTGGCAACCATAAACATATGTAAAGTATGGGTTACCGTGGCCGGTTTCTTCATCCCAGGAAATATCTGGAGAAACATACCAGCCATAAGTTGTTAAATAGACACCTTCCATGGCTGCTTTTGCTGCCATTTCATTGAGCTTCATAATCTCAACATCTTTTTTGCCATAAATTGCTCCATCTTTTAAAACAATATTTTCTTCTTTTTGATCATAATTGTCGGCAATATATTCTTTAATTTTTGCAATTAAGTTATCCGCAGCTTTTTTAACCGCATTGCCACCGATTAAGGTTGCACGTGAGGCCACAGTAGATCCACTGTCCGGAGAAATTAAAGTATCAACTTCCATAAAGTTTACCTTGGAAGTCTTTATTCCTAATTCTTCTGCAGCCATCTGACAGTATACCGTTTTTAACCCTTGCCCGTTTTCAGCAAGTCCACTATAAAGACTTACACTACCATCTTTTTTAAGTGAGAGGATTATTCCAGCTGCATCAATCGCTTCAGCACCTAAACTACATCCCCTAAAACTTATGGAAAGTCCGATACCGCGTTTTTTATCTCCCGGCTGCTCTTTTTGATATTCTTTATATTTTTTAACAAAGTTACTTTCCTCTACCGCTTTGGTTAACACCTCTTCTAAACTAACTTCATGGCTATCCAATTTTTGTCCACTGGCAGTAATCGAATTATTATGATAGATATTTTTTAGTCTTAATTCAACCGGATCCATCTTTAGTTCATCAGCTAACTCATCCATTAAAGATTCCTGAGCAAATATTACCTGTGGTGAACCATAACCCCTCATCGCTCCAGTATATACATTGTTCGTATAATATCCATAAGTATCGGTCTTAACATTATCTATTTCATAAGGACCAGTGGCTTGTACAACAGACCTCCAGGTTACAAATGGAGTCTGGCAGGCATAAGCACCACTGTCTGCGACCGCTTCTATTTCCATTGCCTGGAGCTTTCCGTCTTCAGTAGCTCCGATCCTGTACTTCATATTATAGGGGTGTCTTTTATAGCTTTCTTTTATAGATTCATCCCGGCTGTTAACTAATTTAATAGGTCGTTCTGTTTTTAAAGCTAGGACAGAAGCACGGGCTGCCAAGGAAGAAACAACTTCATCTTTCCCTCCAAAAGAACCGCCCATATGGTTTTGTACGATTCTAACTTTGTTAAGATCTTCTTTTAATACAGTGGCAACAGCACTCTGGGTTGCAAACGGATTTTGAACAGAACCATAGACCGTTACAGTAGAATTCTCTTGATAAGGAACTGCTACTACTGCTTCGGGTTCTATATAGGACTGTTCGATAAAAGGAGTATCATATTCCCTTTCTATTATTATATCTGAATTTTTGAAACCTTTCTTAATATCCCCTTTTCTTAAAGGGTGGTGAATAACTTCATTATTTTCTAAATCCTGATGGACAAGTTGAGAATCTTGTTTTCTTGACTCGAGAGGATCATAGATTCCTTCTAATTCTTCATATTCAACTTCTATCATCTCTACAGCCTGGGCAGCCTGTTTGGCTGTCTCGGCTGCAACTACTGCAATTCCATCACCAATATATAGGGCTTTTTCTCGGGCCAAAACCTGCTGGTTTTCTATTATTACTCCAAATTTATTATTCGGGATATCTTGTGCTGTAATAACAGCTTTAACACCGGGCTCTTTTTCTGCTTTACTTGTATCAATATTCTGTATTTTTGCATAGGGATATTCAGTATGAAGTACCTCAGCATAAAGCATATCCGGAAATCTCATGTCTGCTCCATATTTTGCTTTCCCGGTAACTTTTTCATAAACATCTACCCTTTTTTCTGATTTATTCACATGTTCAAACTCCATTAAAACACCTCCACTTTTTAATCTTAAACATAACTTTAATATATCCCTTCTACTTTTGAAATTACTTTTAAAGGTAAGTTAATTTATAAGGATTGTCATATATTATTTTTATTATATCACACGTCACAAGAAATTTTAATAAAATCCAAAAATTGATTAACATTCAACTGGTTTTTTGACGGGCTAAAAGCAAGTTGAGCAAAATATACTAATCGCTTCCACGGTAATTCCCGAAGATAAAGTTGTCGATAAGGTTTCAGGGAGTTTTGCCCCAATATTAGGTCTAAAGGTAATCCCTAACCCTATACTACTACTGAAAGAATAAATACCTTTCTATCAGTCAGTCCACCTGTGAACTACTCGGCATTGAAATACCGAGCTTCATAGTCGCTTGATCTTATGGGACATAAGATGAATTTCACCCGTAACATCGATCAAGTTACCTATTCGGGTAGTCCATACCCACTACTCCTATCTTTTTACAGACTCGGAGATACTTTTAGTTTATATTTTAAGCTACAAATTTATCTTTATTCCAAGAA
>JAWOEZ010000082.1:0-4079 GCA_046482435.1 Halanaerobiales bacterium | reverse complement strand
GATTACTCTAACGACAGCTGCATTATCACCTAGGCTGATAATTTTTGCTGTTCCTATAGATAGGGTAATTGTAATGTGTCAAGACCTTTTAGAGTTAACTCTCCTCTTAGTTTTTCTGATAAATTATAATTACTTCCACTTTTTATAATAAGTTTTTCATTTAAAACTTTTATTACCTCTCCTTGAAGCTCCAAGGTCCTGTTTTTCAATAATTTCATAAATATAATTTTTTTTGGTAGATAATACTTTTCTACTAATCTCTCTCCGCGTTATAAATTTTTTTATCTTATCCTATCATTCACCACTTTCTGTTTTAGAAAATCTCTCTTCCTCCACTAGCTTTTGTCTCCATATTTACACTATCATCTATCTGTTTCATAGTTTCTACCCGTTACTTGACTTTTCACCTCTATTTAAAGTTAATAATACTGAAAATATGTTCGCTCTAATAACTCTAAGATCTCCTTTTAAATGAAATACTTTAAAACATCTAATTAAATCTCTAGTTGTTTTCATTTCGGGGAGTATATAATTGGTTCTCAAGGTCAAGTATGATAAAATAACCATCTCTTTCATGTTGGAACATAATATTAAAACCTTCTATTTCCTTACCTTTAATTGCTTCCCAGTTGTTTTCTAGCAGATGTTCTTCATACCAGCTTAAAACTTCTCTTGTATTATAAAGATATTCCAGGTCATCTTTTTCATCCTCAATCATAGAATCGGTGATATCCTCAGGAACCTCTTCCATTTCTTTTAGTTCTTCAATTTCTCTTTCAGGGAAATCCAGTTCAAATTCTAAAAATATAGTTTGATTATTAATAAAATCTTCTTCTATATTAACCTGATTATACATATACTCCGGCACCTCATCTAGATCTTCATAATCAACCAGTGTCATAGCAGGGTGGGTATCAATACTGTCCGGTAAAAGTTCTCCAGGAGTTTTTTCCACCTTTTGCTCTTCAGTCTCTTCTTCGTCTTCTGTTGAAGAATCTTCACCACCATTCGTTGTTTCCTGATAATCACTAATTAAACCAAGTGGTATAATCTTAACTATTCTTTTCACTAAAGGACTAATCTCTTCCAATTCTTCTAAATCTATATCTTCTAAATCTTCTACATCTTCTACATCTTCTATATCTTCTATATCTTCTATATCTTCATTTTCTTCTACTTCTTTTAAAACTTTTTGAACTCTTTCACTACCCAATTTCTGTATGTTTGTCCACTGAAAATATAAAAACCCAGCTCCTGCAGCAAGTACCACAAATACAATTAATAAAAATACCAAACAACCAGATAATCCATCTTCACCATCCCTGATTTTAATTAATATATTCTCTTCTCTCTTCTTTTTATTAATTTTAATCCCCCCTGAGTAACTTTTTTTGGAATTTAAATCTCTAACGGCTACTTTGTTTAAAGATATTTACTAAACTAATCCTTATTTGTTTTTCTCCAGCCCAAAATGCAAACAAAACAATTTTGTAATAATCTTAAACCTAAGAGTATTTTCAATAGTATACTTTCCTGAGTTTAGACCGAATTTTAAATTAAAATACATATCAAATTTCACTTCTTGATTAGGTTGACTGCTTTCTTTTTTGAATCTAAAAAATTCGCAATCATGGAAAACTATAGTAACTTCTTCAAATATTTATTTTGTATCTAATACAATAACCATTTGATATTTAGCTTCCTAATTTGATTCTATTAAATAGTTTTTAGGCTCTAAATAGAGAAAAAATTTGTCTCCCGGCTGATAATTTTTATCTTCTAACGGAATAATATCCCCACAAAAGTAATATTTCCTGCTGTTATTGGTAAATTGTTCCAAAGCAAAAGAGTCGCCTCATCTAATTTCCTTTTAGACTCTAAGTAATTTAATTATCTGTTCCTAAGACATTTATCGATTCTTATAACAGAAAATTATAAACATTCACAACATCATTGGAAATATTTACTGAATCAATATTAGCCGGGATTATTAACTACACAAACAGTAAAAATATAATCAAAACCAAAGTAAGTCCAAATGATGGTTTACTACTTATTATGATTTACTCCTCCTTTCTTTTTTAACGTTTTAAATTCAGTAAACTACCATTGATTATTTATTCCAACTTACTAAAATCAAATACTATAATTACTCGAAAATATTTTAATAATTTTATTTATTATTTCTATTTTTAATTCTTTTGAAATTATGAATATATTAAAGACAAAAACCAACCAGCAAATATTTACTGGATGGAATCTAGTTTAAGCAATTTACTATTTATCTCTACTTTAATAAATAATTATTTTCAAATTGATGTGGTTTATTATGATAGTGCTTTAATTAACTATATTTGTTAATGATTAATATCCTTTGTTTTATAATTATATGTTAATTTGTTAATACCTTCTTTTCTTTTGTTATTATCCAATTCAATCTTCAAACCAAAAGCCCCGATTGCTCGGGGCTGATAGGAGAAAATAGTAGTATTTTGGTTCTTACACGCCTATCGGCGCTTTTCAAATGTCTTCTGGGGGGAAAACATTTGACCATATACTTCTTATCTTACTCTATTTCTATGTAAATATATAATATCAATAAAATGTGTGAGAAATATGAAAATATTATGTGATTTTTATTAAATTTTTAGATATATTTTAAAAATCAAAACAGGTTACATGTGCTATATCCGATAAGTATAACTTCTCGGATACTCATTCTTTTAATCCTCGAGGCTGATCCTTGATCTATCTCATAGTAGAAAAAGTGAGGTAAACTGTAACTTTTTGCCTCCTAAATGGTTTGAATCCGAAGGCCTATATCATAATGAAAATGGCTATATTGCTTCTATAAATAATTTTGTTTATAATATGAACTGTTAACTTTTTATTATTCCTCACTAATTTATCGAATCTCAGAGCTATTGCTAAACCATCTTCCCAATACAATTTTCAGATGTTTTTATAATTTTAAGGTCTTATATATACTTATACTTGCTTTTTAATTTCATGGAGATTACTTTTTATGATAGGTTTATCATACCATTCTAGCACATTTTTTCCCGAATTATACTATTTTTATTGCTTCCCTTCCAATTATCAAAAACAATTTTACTAATCTTATCTAAATACCTTTTTATCTAAGCATGTGCTTTTGAAAAATATCTAAATCGGTTTGTTATTGTTAAGGTGAGGAATATATTTCCTTGAATTTATTTTTTGACATCTTAGATAGTTATCTAACATAATAAATCATTCTGCTTTTTTTACTCTTGAGACTTTTTTAACCGATGAATTTTATAAATTAAAGGGCCAGGAAGTAACAGTAAAATAATGATTGATAAAATCTTGGTGAAAAAATTCAGAAATGGAGGAAGAAGCAAAAAAAGAGAAAGGCTAAAATAATCAGGGTAGGACTTAGTGATGGAGTTGATTCCTCATCGATAGCGTTATTATATAAAGAAGCTTTTGAAGATTATCTGCTCCACTTTATACTCATTCTGTCCAAAAATATTAAATATGCTAACAAGCAGCAGACGAATTTGATATTGAATCAAACACAGTAAAGCTAGAATAAATTATTGATAAAATTAAGGAAACCTTTAATATGATTTACATTGATAAAGTTACAGATATGAAACCATTAGGTGATTTAACCAAAACTAAGTTTAAGGAATCAACAGCGACATTTATGAAGTATTTTTCTAATATATCTACTCCTTCTATAATACCCTAATCTTCTTAGCAGATCTACCAACTACATAACTCCCCCTCTTTTAAAACTCGTTGTCTATTTCAAGGTCTTCAATAATATTAACCTATTTGTTATGAAATTGGTTATAGCTATTTAACTTTATAACATAAAGATACAGAACTAATCATATCTCTGTGAACTACTCGGCATTGAAATACCGAGCTTCATAGTCGCTTGATCTTATGGGACATAAGATGAATTTCACCCGTAACATCGATCAAGTTACCTATTCGGGTAGTCCATACCCACTACTCCTATCCTTTTACAGACTCGGAGATACTTTTAGTTTATATTTTAAGCTACAAATTTATCTTTATTCCAAGAA
>JAWOEZ010000051.1:0-13179 GCA_046482435.1 Halanaerobiales bacterium | reverse complement strand
ATTATCTACCGAACCTTCTAGAATTTGAGCAAGCTCTTCTGAACTAATACCCGCATCTAAAGCCAGGCGGGAGTGATAATATGTACAGTACCTACAATCATTAACTCCTGTTACTACAAGCATTAATCGTTCTTGAAAAGTTTTCTTAATTAGTTCACCTTTATTTATTAATTTTATCGTTTTTCGCATTTTAAAAAGGTGCTTTATATCATTTGTGAATTCGGTAATACTATTATAAGTTCTTTTATTGAATTTTTTCATTTTTTTTAAACCTGCTTGCTCTTTAGATTATTATTGATCTTCAAATACTTTTTGATAATCTATTTCCTCAATATCAGGCAGCTCTGAAAGATCATCAAGGTCGAACTTCTGTAAAAAAATAGTTGTAGTCCCGTAAATAATAGGATTCCCGATTGTTTCTTTTCTGCCCTTTTCTTCTACTAAACTATATTTTTCTAATGTTGAAAGGGTCCTTTCAACATTTACACCCCGGATCGATTCAATCTCTCTTCTGGTAACCGGTTGCTCGTAAGCAACAATAGCTAGAGTCTCAAGAGCAGCAGGACTTAATTTCTTGTGTTTTGAAACATTCATAAATTTTAAGATAAGTTCACTGTAGTCCTTTTTGGTTTCAAAAACATAGTTGTCATTATAGCTGTTCAATTCAAAGCCATGTTCTGCTTTTTTGTACTCATCTTTTATTTTTTTTAAGATAGGCCTTAATTTAGATATATTCAGATCCATTACTCGGGATAGTTTATCTATACTGACCGGTTCTTCTGCTACAAATATTACAGCCTCAACCCTTGCCATCACATCTTTTCCCATCATATCACCTACTTTAAGCTAATGAAACCTCAATCGGTGAAAAATGTTTATCCTGGATAATTTTCACCTTATTGGCCTTCATTAACTCTAATATACTTAAAAATGTTACTACAATCTCCATTACATTTTCGCGGTCTTCTATAAGTTTATAGAAGTTCACCCTATTAAATTTATCCAGTATATCCAAAACATCATTGATTTTCTTTTCTACCTTAATCTTTTCTACTATGATGTGTTCTACCTCTTCAATATCTTCATCTTCTAGGTCATTATCAGAATAAAGGGCTTTTAGATACATCTTTTTAATATCTTTTAAATTTACTTCGATTACTACTTCTGTTTCGAAGTTTTGGTACTTATCCAAATTTGAATTGTTTTCGAACACATCTCTTTTTTCTTCAAACTGGTCTGCCAGAACAAAAGATAGCTCTTTATAAAGTTGATATTTGCGCAATCTTTCTACCAGGCTTTCTTCTTCGTCTTCTTCTTTTTGATCAGCCTTCGGTAACAGGTATTTGGCCTTAATTTGGACGAGTTCAGCTGCAATTACCAAAAACTCACTGGTAAACTCTAAATCCATTATATGTTGGTCTATATAATCTAGGTATTCCCCGGTGATCTTAGCAAGGGAGATCTTGCTTATCTCTATTTTATTTTTCTTTACCAGCTGGTATAAGAGCTCCAGTGGCCCCTGGAATTCATCCAGTTTAACCTCATAATCCATAATTTCCACCTTAACCTTTAAATTAATATCCCCAAGAAAAAGTTAACAAAGGGACTAATCATCCCCCATAAAATTCCTGTATATGCTAAGATTAATAGAATAATCATCCCAACCGGCCCCTGAAATTTATTTAAATATTTATCGAAGTTACTGGGGATTAAGCCCCTTAAAATATTGGAACCATCCAACGGTGGGATCGGTAATAAGTTAAAGAAACCTAGGCTTAAGTTTACGATAACTGCTAAAAGCAAAAACCTTAAAATTACATATTGAATATTACTTACCTGGGTACCGATTGCTCCCAAAGAATTTGCATTACCAAAAAACATAACAGTCCTGAAAATAATTGCAAATATTGTGGCCATTATTAAATTAGAACCAGGTCCAGCTATCCCAACCATCATCAATCCTTTTCGCGGGTTTTCATAATATCTGGGATTAATTGGTACTGGTTTTGCCCAGCCGATTCTTCTTGTAATCAGTAAAACTAAACTACCCATTAAATCAAGGTGTGCAATCGGATTTAAAGTTAATCGACCGTTTTGTTTAGGGGTTGGATCCCCTAATAAATATGAAACATATCCATGTGAATATTCATGTATTGATAAAGATAAAAGTAAAATAGGTATAACAAGTATTAGTTCCATTATATTTGACATCTTTTATTTCTTCCCTTCCAATTTCTTCTTTAATTTTTTAGCATAATCTAATTGCTCTTGCCTGGTCTTTAGATTACCTTTTAGAACCTGCCTTTTTAACAATTTTAAAGCCCTACTTATTATCGGTCCTTCCTTGAATCCTAATTCAATTAGATCGTTTCCATCTAGCGAGATTCTTATCTCAGAAATTTTTTCAAGGAAATAAAATATCTTGTCTTCTAATTTTTGATCCTCATATTCTGCCATCAAAAGGATCAGCTTTTCATTTGATATTTCTTTTAAGCTACTATATAGTTCAACACTTCCTGTCAATTCAGTTATTTCTTTTATGTTATATTCGTTGGGCTTAAAAAGAATAATATCCTTTACCTGTGAATTTAGTGACCAACGCTCAATTAAGGAGCGTGGTATCTCCTTGAAGATTAAAGAAAAGTATACTGCCCACTCTTTTACATTATAATTATTATTATCGAAATATGCAAGGTAATGTTCTGCTCTTTCCCATTTGCTTTTTATATTATCTGGAATTTTATACCCATCATAAAGCAGCCTTAAAAATGGTATTTCTTCTAAAATATTTAAAAACTCCTCACCCGGTTTTTCAGTAAATAACAAGCGCAGTTCTTTATAAATTCGGGGAAAAGTTACATCTGAAAAACGATTTAAACGGATCGCCTCCTGCATTAATGCTTTAGTTTCCTCTTCTATTTCTAGATTGTGCTGTAACACTATTCTGATTCCCCGTATTATCCGGGTTGGATCATCTAGAAAGCTGAAGCGGTGTAAGGCTTTTAAAATCCTATTTTCCACATCTGCGCGGGCTTTGAAGAAATCATAGAGATAACCATATTCCTCAGGATGTAGTGCTACTGCCAATGCATTTACAGTGAAATCTCTTCGGAAGAGATCATCAAAGAGATCTGCCTTCTTTACTTTAGGTAGTGCACCAGGATGAGTATAAAGTTCATTTCTTGAAACCGCAAAGTCTAATTCGTAGTGGTCCTCAATTAACATACTACCGGTTTGAAAATTACTGTTATACTTATAATCTACATCATAATTTAAAGCTACATCTCTTATTAAACCCTCAATATTCCCTTCTACCACAAAATCAAAGTCTTTGTTTTCTTTGTCTAAGAGGAGGTCTCTAACCATCCCCCCGACAAGAAATACGCGGGAATCATTATCCTGGGCAATCTTCCCTATTTTCTTAAATAGTTTACGGATTTGATCTGGAAGTTCAGCAAGTTTTTTTAATATCTTAACTTTCTCAGGTGTTATAGAAACTAATGAACTAACATATCTATTCTGATTTTGATGAGCTGTTTCTTCTTGATAGTACTGATTAAGAATATCTCTTCTGGTTATAATACCGATTACCTTATCGTTTTGATCTATAACGGGTAGTCGCCCAATATCATTATTAACCATCTTTTCCTGGGCTTGGTGGATAGTATCCTCCGGTTTGATATAGATCAGCTTTTTTGTCATATAACCCTTTACAGGTACCCGGTAGAGGTCGTCTTCCTCATTTAATCTTCTAAGGTCACGGGTCGTGAAAATACCTTTTACCCTCTCTTCTTCATTTACAACCAGGACCCCGGATATATCCTTTTCTTCCATGATCTCTTTTACTTTTTCTAACTTTAAATCTTGTTTGACTTTAAGGGGGTCCTGCATTACTTCTTTTACTTTTGCTGATACTTTGATTTTTTCTCTGATCGTAGTTTCAAGTTTATTCCGGGCGAGCTCAAGATCAGTTTTTAAAGAAACTGAACCAGCGCCGGAATGTCCCCCACCACCTAATTCAGAAAATATTTCCTCCAGATTTACATTTTCATCACTGCTTCTCCCGATGATGATAACCTTACCTTCCATCTCAACTAATACAAAAACTACGGATAGCTGATATAATAATTTAATTTTTTCAACTACATTATTCAAACCAGTTACATAACGGGGATATTTTAAGTTAAATAGAGTAATGTTTTTATCCTTTATCCTAATCTCTTTTCTATGCTTAATTAAAAGTTCAAATACCCTCTTTTGGTTTTTATCTAATGTTTCTAAAAGGTATTCATTTATTACTTTCTTATTGGCCCCCATCTCTAAAAGATAGGCAAAAGCCATCAGATCTTCCGACTCCGTATTTAAGTGCATGAAATTACCGGTGTCCGCAGAGATTCCAAGAGCGAACAAAGTCGCTTCTGACCTGTTTAACTTAATATTTTCCCTTTTTAGTCTGTTCACAATAATCGAAGTAGCAGAACCGACATTTTCGGATAAATCTATCTTGATCCAGTCTAGCTTCTGATGGGGATGGTGGTCATAGACTATTACCTCTACCTCATCCCATTTAATTAGTTCAGTCAGTTTCCCTAACCTATCAAACTCATGGGTATCGATTACAATGACCCGGTTTATATTATCATAATCTACTTCATCATATCTGGATATATCAAACTCATCTTTATAAAGGGCAAGAAATCTCTGAGCTAAAGTGGTCATGTTCTCTGAAACAACCACTTGACCCTCTGTATATAATTTGGAAGCAGCGATCATCCCTGCCAATCCATCTATATCTGTGTTCTCATGAGAAATAATTAGATCCATAAAATCAGCTCCGGGTCTTAATACTTAATATTGAGTAACTTCTTCTAAACATTTATTATCAGAGGCTTGTCTACCTACTTTAGCCATATCTATCCATTCTCCGTCTTTTTTGACTTTTACTACATCAGCGGTAAAGTCATTTTTAGTTCCTTCAACTGAGCTATTTGATAATAGCCAGCTGCCTACCCCATAAATATCTACAGGAACCTGTGATTCTTCAAATTCATTAATTTTTTTAGGTTTGAAGCCCCCAGTTGCAATTATCTTAACGTCTTGACAATATTTTCTAGCTGCCTCTAGATGTCTTTCTTTTAAGTCCCAATCTTGATATGCTTTATCAATTTTTTTTCTTAATTTGAAGACCAATCTAGCATTTACACCATTATCTAGTTTTTTGTCTCCCAGAGGTTCAATACTTTTGTCTCTCAAACTAGAGGAGTTATCAGGTCTGACACCAAACAACTTATATTTTTTAGCCCTTTTTACTTTCCCGGCTTCTTTTAACTGAATATATTTATCGAACATTGCCTTTAAAACCCTTAGACTGGTCTTCACACAGTCATTATCAAAGTCAACTAAAGCAATCCGATTAACTTCAGTTGGCATCAAGCGAGAGAATTGCAGCATCGCTTCTGTTGTATCTCCCATAAAGGTTGCAATATAGGAATGGCTGATTGTTCCCCCACCTTTACCTCCCCACCAGGCACCCTGTTCATCTGTTGAGACATAGCGGTTCATGTTCTGCCCGTAGTCTTCATTATATGCGTTTACACCCAACGAATAAGCATAACCATGTAAGGCCTGCAACTTATAATGGGCAAAACGAGCGGGGAAGAAAAGAATATCTTTCCCCCGGGCTGCTTCCATAACCTGATAAACATTGGTTGCAATGCGGGAGGCCTCAGTTAAGGAACCAATAATTGGAGTTTCTAGATGAGCAAAGTCACGGTAGCGACCTCTAATCTTGATAACGGGGGCTACAGAGCCTGGATTACCACTATAGTAACCTCGCTGGCCATCCTGACAAGCTAGAACTTCTAAATCATGATAGGTTTCAATAAACTCGCCATCTTCATTTTGATAGCCAGTAGAAGTTTTCAATAAAGCCAGTGCTTCATCAATCCCTCCTAATATGCAGAAGGGTTGGCGCCGGGGAAAGATCTGCATTTCTACTTCTAAATTACCGATATCTTCTTCTTTAAAAGTGTAACCTTCTTCTGATAATTTGGTTAATATTTTGCTTACATTTCTAAAATATACGTCAGAATACCAGCCCTGTTCCATCCTTTTTTTATCAATTTGAAAGATTTCAATTGGAAGTCTCTCTCCGTCAAATACAGTCATCAATTTCACTCCCTGTAGTTTTAACTTAAATTAGTCAATAATTTTGTAAATCAGGTCTCGCGGATCGGGTGAGTTTTCTTTTATAATAAAGGAATTATTCAACTTCTCAATAGCTTCCTCCGAATTTTCATTTTCCTTGTTGTAATAGAGGGAAGCAATTTTTTTACCTTTTTCTACTTTTTCACCGTATTTCTGATGGACAATAACTCCAACTTCATCTAAAATTTTATCATCTTTTTGCTCTCTGCCAGCACCGACTAGCATCGCAGCTATTCCGATATCGAGTGCCTTCACCTGGTTTAGATAGCCACTTGCCTTTGCCTTAATCTCTTTAATTCTTTCTGGTTTTTTAAATTTATCGGGGTTTTCTATATAATTTAAATCTCCCCCCTGTTTGTCAACCAGTTTCTTGAACTGTTCAAATGCTTTCCCGTTTGCAATTAATTGTTCTAATAGTTGGTACCCCTTTTGATAACTATCGACTTTTCCTGCAATTTTAAGCATATTTGCACCTAAAGTTAAACAGAGTTCTGTAAGGTCTTCAGGACCTTGACCTTGAAGGGTATCTATTGCTTCAATTACTTCTAAATTATTACCGACAGCATGTCCTAAAGGCTGTTCCATATCTGTTAAAACAGCAGTAGTTTCCCTGCCTAGTTTGTGACCGATGTTAACCATTATCTCTGCCAATTTTTCTGCCTTTTCTAATGTCTTCATAAATGCACCGGAACCTACCTTTACATCTAAGACGATCCCATCAGCTCCACCTGCAATTTTTTTGCTCATGATACTACTGGCAATCAGGGGAGTTGAATCCACAGTTCCAGTTACATCCCTTAAAGAATAGAGCTTTTTATCGGCAGGAGTTAAGTTCCCGGACTGCCCGGCGATAGCTGCTTTGATTTTATTTACATTATCGATAAACTGATCCATACTCAACTCGGTTTTAAAGCCCGGAATTGATTCTAGTTTATCGATAGTACCACCGGTATGTCCTAAGCCGCGCCCCGACATTTTAGCAACCGGTGTTCCTGCTGCAGAGACGAGGGGCACTAATACAAGAGTTGTGGTATCCCCTACTCCCCCTGTACTGTGCTTATCAACTTTGACTCCCTCTATTTTTGATAAGTCAATTTGTTCACCGGATTCTGCCATTGCCATCGTAAGATCTGCAGTTTCCCGGTCATTCATTCCCTTAAAATAGATTGCCATCAATAAAGCGGACATCTGATAGTCTGGGATCTCACCATTTGTAAAACCATCTATTAAAAATTCGATCTCTTCTTTACTTAATTGATTACCTTCTCTTTTTTTAAGGATTAAATCGTATGCTCTCATAAAATTAGACCTCCAATTTTACATTTCTTTTAAGATACCTTTGATTAAAGTGGAGAATTCGGGTTTAACTTTTTCTGCTATTTTGACAACTTCTTTATGATCGAGAGGCTGTGGTAAAACTCCGGCCGCCATATTGGTTATACAGGAAATTCCCAATATATTCATATCCATATGGTTAGCTGTTATGGTCTCGGGGACAGTAGACATACCTACTGCATCACCACCCGCAGTTCTTAGATGTCTGATTTCAGCTGGGGTCTCATAACTAGGTCCACTCAGCGCTACATAATTACCTTTAACTATATTTATTTTGTTTTCTACAGCAACTTTTTCTGCAAGTTCCCTCAGCTTTTGATTGTATACTTCGGACATATCGGGAAACCTGGGGCCAAATTCTTCAATATTTTCTCCTTTTAAAGGATTATCGCCCATTAAATTAATGTGGTCCTGGATAATCATGAAATTACCAGGGTCAAAGTTTCTGTTAATACCACCGGCTGCATTTGTTACGATTAAATTCTCTATACCAAGCTTATACATTATTCTAATTGGGAGGACAATTTCCTCCATGCCATACCCTTCATAGAAGTGAAAACGGCCCTGCATGGCCATTACTTTTTTATCCTCTAAATATCCAACTACAAATTGTCCGGCATGACCTTCTACAGTTGAAACCGGGAAGTTAGGTATTTCCTCATATTTAAGAACTGTCTTATCTGTAATTTTTTCAGCTAATACTCCGAGCCCAGAACCTAAAATTAAAGCAACTTCCGGTTCTATATTGATTTTACTTTGGATATAATCTGAGGCTTCAATAATTTTATGAATCATAACCATCCCCCTTTAGAATTTTATTCAGAAAGCTCTCTCCATTTTTAAAGCTTGCCAGATTAAATACTTCTGAAATTGTGGCTGCTATATCTGCAAATGATTCTCTAACTTGCAGTTTATAATCCTCTTTAACCTTATCACCAAATACTAATAATGGGACATATTCACGGGTATGATCTGTACCTTTGAAAGTAGGATCACAACCGTGGTCAGCCGTAATTATTAGCATATCATTTTCATTTAAATTATCAAGTATTTCAGGTAATCTGATATCAAAGTCCTTTAAGGCTTCAGCATAACCTTTGGGATTTCTACGATGACCAAAAATCATGTCAAATTCTACCAGGTTTGCAAAGATGAAAGACTTTTTATCTTGCTCTAAAAAATCAATTAAGGCCTCTACAGAATCCATATTATTTACAGTATGGTTTGAGCTGGTTATGCCTTGATTTGAAAAAATATCCTCGATTTTACCTACTGCTAAGACAGGAATCCCGTTATCTTTTAATTTATCCAGGACAGTATCTTCCGGTGGCGGCAGGGAAAAGTCCTTCCTGTGGTCGGTCCTCTTTAGGCTACCTAATTCTCCTAGAAAAGGTCTTGCTATAACTCGGGCCACTCCATGTTCTCCCTGTAATATATCACGGGCTGTTTCACACATTTCATATAACTCTTGAACCGGAATAAGATCTTGATGGGCTGCAATCTGGAAAACACTGTCAGCTGAAGTATATACAATTGGTTTCCCGCTTTCCAGGTGTGCTTTGCCCAGTTCTTCTATAATTACAGTACCTGAAGCAGGCTTGTTCCCAAGTACTTTTCTGCCAATCGCTTCTTCAAAAGATTTTATAACTTCCTGGGGAAAACCATTTGGATAAACCGGAAAGGGTCTTTCAGAAATTAGGCCCGCCAGTTCCCAATGTCCGGTAGTTGTATCTTTACCTACCGATTTCTCTTTCATTTTAGAATATACTCCCCAACTCTTTAAGTTACTATCTACTCCCGAAATATCTTCTATTTTACCTAAACCTAATTTTTCGAGGTTTGGCAGTTCGAACCCATCTACTGCTTCTGCAGTATGAACAAGGGTATTAGCCCCCAGATCTCCATACTCCTCAGCATCGGGTAATTCTCCGATTCCTACACTATCTAAGACGATAAGCACCACTCTCTTGATCTTAGGAAAAGTCTCTTCCATTTTATCATCTCCATTTAGTTCTAAATATTTTGCTATTTTCACTATTCTTTATCTTATAATTTTATAATATATTGGATCAAATAGCAACATATTAAAGATCTTTAAAGCCTTTGTCTTACAGAAAATTAATAAAAAAACCCCATTCTCTTCTCTCTAAAGAAAATGGAGTTTTATATTAAAACTATTATTTATTTTTATAGTTTAATCTTTAACTTTTAGACCGTTTCTTTCGATAACCTTTTTATACCATTTAGCACTTTCTTTTAGATACCTTTTTTGATTATCCTTATAATCAACAAAAATCAAGCCGAAGCGTTTGGAATAACCGTAAGCCCATTCGAAGTTATCCATAATAGACCAAACATAGTAACCTTTAAGTGGTATACCATCTTGAACTGCCTGATGGGCTTTCTTGATGTGTTCTCTTAAATAATTTATTCTATCCTGATCATTTACTTTTCCATTTTCAGTTAATTTATCTGGAAAAGCAGCTCCATTTTCGGTAATATATAAGGGGAGTTCTGAATACTCGTTGTTGACTCTCTCTAATACATTATAGATACCTTGTGGATATACTTCCCAGCCCATCTCAGTATACTGGCTATCATCTACTTTAACTTCTTTTGTTTCTAAGATATTTTCTTCTTCGGCATCTTTTATAATATTGCGGGAGTAATAATTAATCCCCAAAAAGTCCATCGGATAGCTGATTATGGACATATCATCAGCCTTTATTTCTATCTCACCAATATTTTTTTCAAAAAAATCAAAAAGATCTTGTGGATATTTAGCTCTAAATAAGGGGTCTAAAACAATTTTGTTTATGAAGTTATCCTGGCGCCAGGTTGCAGCCAAATCTTTTTTTGAATCTGAGGCAGGGTGGAAGTCTCCCAGATTTACGGTAATCCCAATTTTACCTGCAAATTCTTCTTCTTTAAAGCTTTTTACCACCATACCGTGAGATAAAAGCAGATGATGTAAAACCTGAAGAGCAGTCTGGTAATCTTGTTCACCCGGAGCATGCTGACCCAAAGCATGGCCTAAAAAACTAACTACCCAGGGTTCATTATGGGTGATCCACTGGTCAATGACTATTTCAAATTGATCTATTATACGCATCGCGTATTCCTGAAAATACTTTGCTGTATCGCGGTTAGACCAGCCTCCCCTATCCTGTAAGACCTGTGGTAAATCCCAGTGGTAGAGAGTCGGTAATGGTTTAATACCATTTTTTAACAGTTCATTAATCAAGCCTTTATAGAAATCAAGTCCTTTTTGGTTTATTTTACCGGTACCTTTTGGGAAAATGCGGGGCCAAGATATAGAGAAACGGTAAGAATCGAGACCTATATTTTTGATTAACTGAACATCATTTTTATATTTATGGTAGTGATCACAGGCTACATCACCGGTATCACCGTTTAAAATATTACCTTCCTGGTCGGTAAACCGGTCCCAGATTGATTCACCTTTTCCATCCTCATTATATGCTCCTTCAATCTGATATGATGCTGCTGCTGCTCCCCAAATAAAATCCTCGGGAAATTTATATACACTCACACTTTTACCCCCTTTTTAATCCTATTAAATATTGAAAGCTCTGATCCTTCTTAAAAAAAAAGCAAATTAATAAAGTGTTAAAATTTAGCAACTCCTTTTGCCGGTCTGCTATAATAAAAATCGGGTTCCTTGTTATATTCATTTAGATAACTTTGTTTAAGGCTTTCTATTATCTGATCCTTATCACTGCTTTTAATTAGGTTTACAGTACAACCTCCGAACCCAGCACCTGTCATTCTTGCACCTAAAACATTTTTTAATTCCAGGGCCTTTTTTACCAAAAAATCTAGTTCTTCAGTACTTACTTCGTACTCTTCTTTTAGACTTAAATGTGAAGCATACATCAAGTTTCCCGCTTTTTTATATTCCTTATTCTCAAGATACTCACTAAACTTTAAAACCCTTCTGTTTTCGGTTAAAACATGGGCTGCTCTCTTATAGTCTAGATCATTTAATTTTTGTTCGTACCTGAAAAGTTCGTTTATATTTATATCTCTAAGGGTTTGCACCTCTTCTCCAACATTATTTTTAAAAAAGTTAACAACGTTATGGCACTGTTCCCTCCGTTTATTATACTCAGAGTCTACTAAACCCCTTTCAACTTTTGAATCGATAATAAGAATTTCATATTTTTTATCTTTTAAAGGTACTCTTTTATATTCATAACTTTCACAATCAATCAAAAGGGCATTATCCTTTTCTCCCAGGGCAGAAATATATTGATCCATGATTCCACAGTTTACTCCTACGAAATTGTTTTCTGCTTTCTGAGAAATTAAAGCCATTTCGACAGGCTCTATCTTATAGTTATTGAGATCATCTAATCCAAAAGCGGTAACCACTTCAAGGGCAGCTGAAGAACTTAAACCTGCCCCGATCGGAATATCACCTGTGAAGACCATGTTAAAACCTTGCGGATTATATCCTTCTTTTTTTAATTCACTTACTACCCCAATTATATAGTTTGACCAATTGTTCTTCTCATTATATTTTAATTCACTTGTAGCTGTTTTAAAAAATAGATCAAAGTCAATTGAATAGAGCTTGATTCTTTTATCATCTCTCAGCTGTAAATATGCATATATTCTCTTATCTATTGCCATTGGAAGCACAAATCCGTTATTATAATCAGTATGTTCTCCAATTAAATTAACCCTACCAGGGGCTGAATAAAAACCGTCACTTAGATCAGTATTATCGAAATGTTCATTATAATTTTTTTTCAAGATATTCTTGTCCATTTTATCACCTACTCTTTACAAATATTTTTCGGTTCAGTATTCCTCAATTCTTCTGCTTTTTCCTCGGGATGGGTTCCGTTGATAAAAGTACCCGCTCCAGCCTCACTCCCCGCCAAATACTTCAATTTATCTTTTGTTCGATGGGGTGGATAAAATTCTATATGGAAGTGTGAGTAATCTTCAGTACCTTCTATTGAAGGCTCCTGGTGAATTCCCATTATATACGGGAAGACAAACCCAAAGAGATTATCATATTTTTTAATTACTGTTTTTAAAATAGCGGCCAAATCCTCGATCTCTTTTTCACCGAATTCTGTAAATGAAGATAAGTGGTCGTTAGCATATATATTAATTTCATAAGCATAACGAGCAAAAAATGGAATTAGAGCAGTAAAGGAATCGTTTTCTACAACAATCCTTTCCTGATCAACTTTTTCCTGTTTTAAAATATCACAGAATAAACAGTTTCCCTGTCTTTTAAAATATTCTCTACTATTATTAAGTTCCTTTTTTAAAATAGGAGGAATAAAAGGATAACCATAAATCTGCCCATGGGGATGGCTTAGGGTCACTCCCACTTCTTCCCCTTTGTTTTCAAAGATATAGACATATTCTATTTCTTCTCTAGACCCCAGGGTTTGATAGCGGTCTTTCCAAACCTTGATTAGTTTCATAAAACGACTTAAGGGTTTTTTAGACATTATTCCATCATGATCTGAGGTAAAAAGAACTACTTCACAGACCCCCTGTGACTTTTCAACCGGAGTCAGCTTAGTACCACTCACAACTGGATCAGCAGGCCATCTCTCCAGGGCAGGGAATTTATTTTCAAATACAACTAAA
>JAWOEZ010000006.1:0-17072 GCA_046482435.1 Halanaerobiales bacterium | reverse complement strand
TGTTCCCATCTCGAACACAGAAGTTAAGTCCTCCAGCGCCTATGGTACTGCAGGGGTGACCCTGTGGGAGAGTAGGTCACTGCCGGATTCTTTTTTATATGTGTTCCCCGATAGCTCAGTTGGTAGAGCAGGTGACTGTTAATCATCTTGTCGTAGGTTCGAGTCCTACTCGGGGAGCCATTTTTTTATTTTAATAATTTTAACGCAGGGTGGAGCAATCTGGTAGCTCGTCGGACTCATAACCAGAAGGTTGTCGGTTCGAATTTGGCCTCCGCGACGAATAAGTGTTACCTAAGAGGTGGAAACTTAATTACAAAACTCCGTCTAAACCTATCTAGTAATATATATCCTTAGGGCAGATATGAAGTAATAGGAAGTTCCTTTTAAAATCTTAACTTTGATTTAATGGAAGAGGTTCACAAGTATATTTGAACTTATAATGAAGTTGATATATTTGCAAATTTTTTATGTCATTAGTAATATTTGCAATCTTTATAATAAGGATAACAAAAAATATTAGTAAATAGATTTACTTTCATACCGTCATTTTGTGGCGGTTTTTTCATATTTAAATAAAAAAATGTTAAATATACCCTTGAATTTTGTTGTAAAAATAGTATCATATAAATAGAAGGTCAAAAAAAGTCAAAAAAAAAGAGGGGATTTAAAATGTCTAGTCTTTCTGATAAAATAGAAAAATATTTAAGAAACTTAATAAGAAGATATGAGGGTGAAGTTGAAATTAAAAGAAATAGACTGGCAGATGATTTTGATTGTGCCCCTTCACAGATAAATTATGTATTGGATACTCGCTTTACAGTTGAAAGGGGTTATATTATAGAAAGCCGCCGTGGTGGTGGAGGTTTTGTGAGAATTATTAAAGTTAAACTTACTTCAGAAAATGAAGCAATTAAAAACATTATAAAACAATTAGAAAGGCCATTACAACCTAAGGAAGCTAAAGGTATTATTAAAAGATTATATGAAAACAACTTAATAAAACAAAGAGATAGGATACTATTAGAAGCAGCAATTAGTAAAGATTCTATTGGTTTTGAAAGTGAAGACAAAAATCTTATCCGAACTCAGGTTCTTAAAAACACTTTGAAAGCAATATTTAAGTCGTAAAGATTTGAAAGGAGGATTTTTATGCTTTGTGATAAGTGTAAGAAAAAAGAGGCCTCTATACACATTACAAAATATGTTGATGATGAAAAGTCTGAAGTGTATTTATGTGAAGAATGTGCAAGGGAAACTGGACATATAGATGATAATGATGTATTTTCGTTCAAGAATTTAATTGCAGGTATTTTAAATCCTACTACCAAGGATTATGAACTCCAACAAGGAGAAACTTTAAAATGTGAAGAGTGCGGAATGAGCTATGATGAATTTATAAAAGCAGGTGAAGTAGGTTGTGCTAATTGTTACGATATTTTCGAGGATAAACTACGTCCATTAGTAAAAAGAATTCATGGGAGTGAAAAACATATCGGAAAGGCACCTGAAGATATGAACAAATATTTACAGGTAAAAAAGGATATAAAACAGTTAAAAAAAGAAATGGAAAAAGTAATCGAAACCGAAAACTTTGAAAGAGCAGCTGAGTTAAGAGATGAAATATATGCACTGGAGAAAAAGATTGGGAGTGATTAACCATGTTCAACAAAAAAAATATATCGTTAAGTACCTGGATAAGACAGAAAGGTGAAGAAGATGATATTATATTAAGTAGTAGAATCCGATTAGCAAGGAATTTTAAAGGACTTCCTTTTCCAGGACAATCTACAAAAAAACAATTAGATAAAGTAGTATCTAAAATGAAAGATATTTTACTTGATAGAGAGTTAAAAATAGCTGGCGAAAAATATAAGTTTAACTATATTAAAATAGAAAACATTTCCCCAGTAAAGAAAATGATGTATGTAGAGAAAAATTTAAGTAGCCCAAAATTTGCTAAAAATGGTTATGGAAAAATATTATTTTATGATCAGTATGAAAAAATAAGTATTATGGTAAATGAAGAAGACCATCTCAGAATTCAAATTCTTTTACCCGGACTACAAATTGATAAGGCATGGAAAATTGCAGATCAACTAGATGATATTATTGAAAAAAATACAAAATTCGCATTTTCAAAAGATTGGGGTTACTTATCTGCATGTCCCACAAATATTGGAACTGGTTTAAGAGCTTCCGTGATGGTACATTTACCGGCCTTAAATATAAGTGGTAATATAAACAATTTATTTGAAGTAGTAGGTAAGCTAGGATTAGCAGTCAGAGGTATTTATGGTGAAGGAAGTGAGTCCTCGGGTAATATATATCAAATATCTAACCAGATAACTCTTGGCAGTAAGGAAGAAGATATAATAAATAATTTAGATAGTGTAACGAAACAAGTTATAAACCAAGAAAAAACTTCCAGAAATAAATTATTTAATGAAAGAGAAGTTTTTATAAAAGATAAAATATTAAGATCATATGGAAAATTGAAATACGCATATAGTATCTCAACTAATGAAGCCATGGAATTATTATCTTATGTAAAATTAGGTATGGAGATGGGTATAATTGAAGAAATAGATTCACTATTATTAAAGAGATTATTTATATTAATTAGACCTGCCCACCTCCAAAGTCTGATTGGAGAAGAAATAAATTCACAGGAACGAGATATCAAAAGAGCCGAACTAATACAGAAGGAACTTAATGTTAAAGGAGGTAAAATATAATGTTTGGAAAATTTACAGAAAGAGCAAGACGAGTAATAGCAATGGCGGAAGCAGAAGCTAAAAAATTAAATCATAATTACGTTGGTACTGAGCATATTCTCCTGGGATTAGTAAAAGAAAAAAAAGGAATTGCAGGAAAAGTACTTTCAGAACATGCTAAATTGAAAGAAGGACAAATTATAGATGCGATTAAATCAATAATTGGGACCGGTAAAAATAAAGTGGAAGGTTCAATTAGCTTAACTCCAAGAAGTAAAAAAGTATTAAATTTATCAATGGAACAGGCTAGAAAGTTAAATCATAGCTATATTGGAACAGAGCACATCTTATTGGGAGTAATATCTGAAGGAGAAGGTGTAGCAGTAAGGATTTTGCAAGAACTTGGAGTAGAACTAGACAAAGTTAAAAAAGAAATACTAGATATTTTAAGTGACGGTAATCAAAATAATACTGAAATCAAAGATAGCGAAACCCCGGAACTAGATAAATATAGCAGGGATTTAACTCAAATGGCTTCTGAAGACAAACTAGATCCAGTGATTGGTAGAGAAAAAGAAATTGAAAGAGTAGTTCAGGTTCTCAGCAGAAGAACGAAAAACAACCCAGTATTAATCGGTGAACCTGGAGTTGGTAAAACTGCAATAATAGAAGGTTTAGCAAAAAATATATCCGAAGAAAATGTGCCAGAGATCTTAATTGATAAAAGAGTTGTAGCATTAGATTTAAGTTCACTTGTAGCAGGTTCTAAATACAGAGGGGAATTTGAGAAAAGATTGAAAGCATTAATGTCAGAGATTGTTGAAAGTGGTAATATAATCTTATTTATTGATGAGATGCATACCATAGTAGGTGCTGGGGCAGCAGAAGGTGCAATAGATGCAGCAAACATTTTAAAACCAGCCTTGGCTCGAGGAGAACTACAAGCAATAGGTGCTACTACTTTAGATGAATACAGAAAGTATATTGAAAAGGATTCTGCATTAGAACGTAGATTCCAGTCAATTATGGTAGAAGAAAACACTCCTGAACAGTCTATGGAGATATTAAAAGGACTAAGAGATCCTTATGAAGCTCACCATAAAGTAAAAATCACAGATCAAGCTATTAAAGCTGCGGTAAATATGTCTCACAGATATATTACAGATAGATTCTTACCAGATAAAGCAATTGATCTTATGGATGAAGCAGCTTCCAGGGTAAGATTGAAAAATAATACTAGACCGAATGAATTAAAAGATATAAACGAAAGGATCGAAGAACTAGAAAAAGAAAAAGAAGCAGCAGTTAAGAATCAGGAATTTGAAAAAGCTGCTGAACTGAGAGATAAAGAAAAAGAATTAAAGAAGGAACTAGAAGATATTAAAGAGAATTGGGAACAAAAAAAGGGTCGAAACAATATGGTAGTACAAGTAGAAGATATTGCTCAAATCGTTTCCAGCTGGACTGGAATCCCAGTTACTAAGTTAGAAGAAACTGAAACCAAGAAATTATTGAAACTCGAAGAACATCTTCATGAAAGAGTAGTAGGACAAGATGAAGCAATTAAAGCAGTATCAGAAGCAGTTAGAAGAGCCCGGGCCGGCTTAAAAGATCCAAGCCGACCAATTGGTTCCTTTATCTTCCTTGGACCAACCGGGGTAGGTAAGACAGAATTAGCAAGAACTTTAGCTGAAGCAATGTTTGATGATGAGGATGCAATGATAAGGATTGATATGTCTGAATATATGGAAAAACATTCTGTATCGCGTTTAGTCGGTTCACCTCCTGGTTATGTTGGTCATGAAGAAGGGGGACAGCTTACAGAACCGGTTCGAAGAAGACCATATTCTGTAATATTGTTTGATGAGATTGAAAAGGCTCATCCTGAGGTATTTAATATATTACTTCAGATTTTAGATGATGGAGCTTTAACAGATGCTCAAGGTAGAAAAGTGGATTTCAAAAACACAGTTATTATCATGACATCTAATGTAGGAGCTAATTATATTAAAAATCAATCAAAATTAGGATTTGCTGCTGAAAAAGATGAAAAAGAAGAGTACGAAAACATGAAAGAAAATGTGATCTCAAAATTAAGAGACACATTCCGGCCTGAGTTTTTAAATAGACTCGATGAAACTATCGTTTTCCATTCTCTAAATAAAGGACACATCACAGAAATTATTGAAATTATGATCAAAGAACTCCAAGATAGATTAGATGAAAAAGAAATAAAAATTGATATTACTAAAGAGGCTAAAATGAAGTTGATAGAAGAAGGGTTTGATACAGAATTCGGAGCTAGACCACTTAGAAGAGCTATTCAAAGATTAGTTGAAAATAAATTATCAGAACAGATATTAAGTGGAGATATTGATGAAGGGGATAAGGTTAAAGTTGATGAAAATGAAAATGAATTAGTTTTTAATAAAGAGGAATAGTGATTAATAGAACCCAGCTTTCTGGCTGGGTTCTTATCTTGTAATAAGGGCAAAAAAATGGTATAATTATATTAATTACATAATCTGAATTCCAAAAAATGGAGAGTTATAATGGCAAAGAACAAAAAAAGTTATATCTGCGATAACTGTGGTTATAAAACTGAAAATTGGATGGGTAAATGCTCAAATTGTGGCGAATGGAATTCTATTAGAGAAATAACTTCTGAGGAAAAAAATAAGAATTTTACTCAGAGAACTGAAGAAATAAAATTACCGGAAATTCAATCTCTTGATGAGATCACAGGATCCGAAAAAAGCCGCTTTCCTACTTCATTAACAGAACTTGATAGAGTTTTAGGTGGTGGCATTGTTGAAGGATCCTTGGTTTTAATGGGAGGTTCTCCAGGAATTGGTAAATCCACCTTGATTTTGCAGGTGGCTTTCCTTTTGGCTAAACAAAATAAGAATGTTCTATATATTACCGGAGAAGAATCTGTAAATCAGCTAAAGATGAGAGCTGAGAGGTTGAACACAATTCATGAAAATATATTCATTTTATCTGAGATAGATTATACTAAAATTAAAAATATAATTTATGAAAAAGATTTTGAATTAGTAATAATTGATTCTATTCAAACTGTAAAACACCCTGAAATTGATTCTTCGGCAGGAAGTGTTAAGCAGATTAAAGAGGTTTCCTCAAGTTTGTTTAGAATTGCTAAAGAAACAAATCTACCGATTATTATTATAGGACATATAACTAAAGAAGGTAATTTAGCTGGACCGAAAGTATTAGAGCATATTGTAGATACTGTCTTACAGATGGAAGGAGACCCGAATTATTCTTACCGAATAATAAGAGGTTTAAAGAATAGATTTGGCTCTACAGATGAAATGGGTATTTTTGAGATGAATTCAGAGGGACTTAAGGAAGTAAAAAACCCTTCTCAGATTTTTATAAGTGAAAGACCTCAAAATGCTAGTGGTTCTATTATCGTGCCGATAATGGACGGGAGTAGGGTTATTTTGATAGAAATTCAGGCTTTAGTTACTGATTCTGCCTATTCTACCCCCCAGAGAGTAACTACTGGGATAAATAAGAAAAGACTATCAATTTTATTGGCAGTCTTAGAAAAAAAGTTAGGTTTTAATTTTAAAATGAGTGATGTTCATCTAAATATTACAGGCGGTCTATATGCAAGCGAACCTGCAATAGATCTTGGGATAGTCTTCTCAGTAATTTCCAGCTTTAACGATTTTCCTGTTGATGCCAAAACCGCTGTTATAGGTGAAGTCGGGTTAACAGGTGAAGTAAGGGCAGTAAATTTATTTGGAAAAAGAGTTAATGAATTAAAAAAATTAGGATTTAAAAATATAATAGTACCAAAAGGTAATACTAAAAAAAGTAAATTTGATCCTGAACTTAATATCATAAGCATAAAGGATCTTCAAGAAGGGCTAGATTTATATTTTAGTTATTAATAACTAATAAAAAGGAGGTTGACCTGTGAAAGATCATGAAGAATGGTTAGATGAAGTATTAGAGTTAATAGCTCCGGGCACAGAATTTCGAGAAGGACTAGAAAATATTCTGCGAGCTAAAACCGGAGGTTTAATAATTTTAACTAAAGATGAAGAAACGATAAAGAGCTTAGTTGACGGTGGATTTAAAATCGAGACTCCATTGTCTTCAACCAATCTTTATGAACTTGGGAAAATGGATGGAGCGATAGTTCTTGATGAAGAAGGGGAAGAAGTTATATATGCAAATGCGCTCTTAATACCAGATCCTTCGATAAGTTCCAGTGAAACTGGCTCCAGACATAGGACTGCTGAAAGAGTGGCCAAACAAACTGGGTTATTAGTTATAGCTATTTCAGAACGAAGGGATATTATTACATTATATAAAGATGACAATAAGCATGTATTAGAAGACATTAGGGTTGTATTATCTAAAGCTAACCAGGCTGTACAAACCTTAGAAAAATACAGGAAAGTTTTTGACCAGACTTTGATAAACTTGAGTGCTTTAGAGTTTGAAAATTTAGTAACAATTGCTGATGTTGTAACGGTAATAAAGCGAGCTGAAATGGTATTAAAAATAGAGAGTGAAATAGAAAGATATATTCTTGAACTTGGTAATGAAGGTCGTTTGATAAAAATGCAACTTGAAGAATTGGTTATGAACGTTGAAGAGGAAAACAAATTGCTTATTAAAGACTATATATCAGACGAAAAAGTGGAAGAGGGAATAACAGCGAAGGATGTTATAAAAGAATTAAATGAACTTAATAAAGAGGATATGATTACAACCCGAGAAATAAGAAATATTTTAGGTCATGGAGGTACTGTAAATTCTCTTGACCTCTTAATAGATCCGAGAGGATATAGGATATTAAAAAAAATTCCAAGACTTCCGATGCCTGTCATTGAAAATATAGTTGCTGAATTTGGCGACTTAAATGAAATCAATGTTGCCTCATTAGATGAATTGGATGAAGTAGAAGGAGTGGGGGAAGTAAGAGCCCAAGCTATTAAAGATGGCCTAAGGAGATTAAGAGATCAGGTATTATTAGATAGACATATATAAAATGATTATAAAGGAAGGTTGATAATATGTTTGATAAGGGAGATAGAGTAGTATATCCAAATCATGGTGCAGGGACGATAGTCGATGTTGAGGTTAAAGAAATATTAGGAGAAGAAAAAAAATACTACATTATGGAACTACCAATAGGTGAAATGAGGGTTATGATCCCCGTTCACAAGGTTGAAGAAATTGGTATTAGAGATGTTATCGATGAAAACGAAGCAGAAAATGTTTTTCATCTTCTAAAAGGTGAAAAAAGTAAGATGTCTCAAAATTGGAATAGACGATATAGAGCTAACATGGAAAAATTAAAAACGGGTGATATTTATGAAGTTGTTGAGGTAGTAAGGAATTTAACCATAAGAGATATGGAAAAAGGTCTATCTACAGGTGAAAAGAAAATGTTAAGTAATGCGCGCAAGATATTAATAAGTGAATTAGTATTAGCAAAAGATATGTCAGAAGAGGAAGTTGTCCATAAAATTGATAACATTTTAGAAAATAATCCTAATGTAAATGATGATGAAGATTAATATGGGAGGGGGTCCTAAAATACTTAAATAAAGAACTAGCAAAAGGAGGTGATATTAGATGCTGAAAAAGATAGTTAAGTTTATTCTTGGAATAATTGGAGCTATAATAGGGTATAATAGTGTAGTTATGCTAGGTATTTCAGAGGAAATAGAATTTACTACAGGGAATATAGGGGCTTTTTTAATTAGTAAGCAATTTATCGGAATTATTATAGGTGCTATTATAGGTTATTTTTTAATATCTTTTTTATTAGAGAAGTTGCTTGATTTAATTTTGAATTTTGATTATAAATTAAAAGAAATCTCTTGGAAGAAAATAGTGATTTCTTTTTTAGGAATTATACTTGGTCTTATACTTGGTTCTCTTATTAACCTTGCTTTTTCAATTTCTTCAATTCCCGGATTAGGTTTGCCTTTACAGATTTTGATTAATGTTATATTTATTTATATAGGTCTAACCTTAGCTCTTTATAAATCTGATGATATTTTTAATTTCCTTTTCGAAAATAAAAATCTTTTAAAAAACAGTAAAAACACTACTATAATTAAGAAAATTCTTGATACTAGTGTAATAATTGATGGACGTATTTATGATATCTGTCAAACAGGATTTATAGAAGGAGAATTGATAATCCCAGAATTTGTATTGGAGGAATTACGTCATATTGCTGATTCTTCAGATGGATTAAAAAGAAACAGAGGTAGACGAGGCTTAGATATTTTAAAGAAAATGCAGAAGGATAATAGAATAGAAGTAAATATTATAAGTAAAAATTATGAGGAAATTCCAGAAGTCGATAGTAAGTTAGTAAAAATGGCTCAAGAATATAAAGCCAAGATAGTTACAAATGATTTTAATCTGAATAAAGTCTCTGAATTACAAGGAGTTTTTGTGCTAAACATAAATGAACTAGCTAATGCAGTAAAACCCGTAGTGTTACCTGGTGAAGAGATGGATGTAAAAGTTATTAAAGAGGGTAAAGAAGATCGCCAGGGTATCGGTTATTTAGATGATGGGACAATGATAGTAGTTGATAATGGAATCGAATATATGGATGAAGATATATCAGTAATGGTCACAAGTATTTTACAAACAGCCGCCGGAAGAATGATTTTTGCTAAACCTAAAGCCAGTAATTAATTTTAAAAAATATAAAGTACCAATAAGGAGTTTAAAGATGTATATTACCGCAATTATTCCTGCGGCTGGAATGGGCAGCAGGATGGAGATGAGAAAGAATAAATTATATATTGATTTAAACGGAAAACCTGTACTTTATTATACACTAAAAAAGTTCATCAGGAATTCTTTTATAGAAAAAGTAGTGGTAGTGTTACAAGATGGAGAAGAAGAACATTTTAAAAAAGAAATTTTTAGTTTGTTGGGGGATAAAAAGAAAAAAATTGTAACTGTGATTGGTGGTAGAACCAGAAAAGAGTCAGTCTTTAATGGTATAAAAGCAGTTCCTAAAATAACTGATTATATAATCATTCATGATGGAGCAAGGCCTTTAGTCACCAATAATATAATTAACAATGTGATCGGAGGCTTAGAAGAGGAAGAGGCAATAACTACAGGGGTTAAAGTTAAGGATACTATTAAAATTAAAGACCATAATAATTATGTAGTAAAAACTGTAAATAGAGATAACCTAGTAATTATCCAAACCCCTCAGGCTTTTGATTATGAATTAATTAAAGAAGCTCATCAAAATAAGTTTTTTGATGAAAACATCACTGATGATGCTTACTTAATAGAACTTATGAACAAAAAAGTAAAAATTATAGAAGGTTCATATCAAAATATTAAAATTACGACTAAAATTGATATTACTATTGCTGAAAAGATTTTAAAGAGTAGGAGAGAATAAAATGAGAATAGGAATAGGTTTCGATGTGCACCCTTTTATGGCTGAAGAGCCCTTATATTTAGGTGGAGTAAAAATTGATTATAAGTTTGGTTTAAAAGGTCATTCAGATGCTGATGTGTTGATCCATGCTCTAATCGATGCTATTTTAGGTGCGATGGGGAAAGGTGATATAGGAGAAATATTTCCTGATACTGAGCAAAAATATAAAAATATTCGTAGTACAAAATTACTTGACACAGTAGTCAATATAATGTTTAATAATAATTACAAATTAGTCAATGCCGATTTGGTCCTTTTGGCTCAGAAGCCTAAAATTAAGAAATATAAGCATTCTATAGAAAAAAATTTAAGCAGCATATTGAAAATTAATACTACCCAGATAAATCTTAAAGCGACTACTACTGAAGGGCTTGGATTTATAGGTAGAGTTGAAGGTATAGGTGCACAGGCAGTAGTATTATTAAGAGAAAATGAATAATTATTTAGTATTGAGAAAGGTGGAAAATTTATGTTGATTAAAGATATTATGACTAAGAATCCAATAACTATTGAAGTTGATTCTACAGTAATGGAAGCCGAACGAATTTTATCGTTAAATAAAATAGGTAGGCTTATAGTGGTAGAAGATGATGATATCGTAGGGGTATTGACTGATGGAGATTTAATGAATAATGATAATATTAATGATAATATAGATAAATATATGTCTGAAGAAATTATTACTATTAAAGAGTTAGATACAGTTCAAAAAGCTGCAAAAATATTATCTAACAATCAAATTGGTGGAATGCCGGTCTTAAACAAAGATGATGAGCTAGTAGGAATAGTTACAGCGGATGATATTGTATATGGTTATATGAAAGATGAAGAAGAACTAGAAGTGGAAAAGAAGGACATCAATCCTGAAAGTTCTGCCATATATCTAGCGATGACTAGAAGCAGAGAATATGAAGAATATTGGTTGGAAAAAATTAGTGGTTATGGTTATAAAGGTGCAATTACCCAGACCGGAGCAAGTGCTGAAAAATTACCAGTAAAATTACGCGAGAGTACAACTGTTGCAGCTATTGCCCGGGGAGTCATTTCTGAAAATTCCCGAGAAAAATCAGCGGTATCAAATGCTGTCAAAGATGCTTACAGTCAACTTGCTTTGATTAACCCGGGTTTAGGTGGCGGCTTTAAAATAGCTGTAGTGCGAGGGCCTGAATATATTTCAGTGGCTATTTTTGGTAAGTTTGGGCATGCTTTAGTTGATGGCCCCGAACAACTTGCAATTGGAACTAGTGTTATTTAAAAATACGCTCTATAATCAGATGTAATAATTATCATGATATTTTAAGGAGGAATTCAAATTGAATGAGATGCGACTGAGATTTCCCCCTAGCCCAACTGGAAAGATTCATATTGGTAATATGAGGACTGCTCTTTTTAATTGGTTATGGGCAAGAAAAAATGATGGGGAACTAGTTTTAAGAATTGAAGATACTGACCAAGAAAGATCCACAAAAGAATTTGAAGATATAATAATAAAAGAGCTTGACTGGTTAGGTCTTGATGTTGATGAAGGTGCGGGAGTCGGAGGAGAATATGGTCCTTACCGTCAATCAGAGAGACTTGATATTTATAAAGCTTATGCCGAAAAGTTAATAGAAAAAGGTCAAGCATATAAATGTTATTGCAGTGAAGAGGAACTGCAAGAAATGCGTAAAAGAGCAAAAGAAAAGGGGAATATGCCTAAGTATAACGGTCACTGCCGTAATTTAAGTAAAGAAGAAGAGAAGGAATATATAAAAGAAGGAAGAGAGCCTGTAATAAGGTATAAACTTCCCCAAAAAGAAAGAGATATTATTGTTAAAGATGAAATCAGGGGAGATGTTATTTTTAGTTCTTCGGTTTTGGATGATTTTATTATTTATAAATCTGATGGCATGCCGACCTATAACTTTGCTGTCGTAATAGATGATGCCCTAATGGAGATAACTGAAGTTATCAGAGGTGAAGATCACTTATCTAATACTCCGAAACAAATTTTGATTTATGAAGCTCTAGATTTTGAAATACCCAAATTTGCTCATTTGCCTTTGATCTTAGATAGTAATCGAGCCAAATTGAAAAAAAGAAGTAAAGATGATGATGTGTATATAGGTGAATATAGAGAAAAGGGTTATTTACCAGAAGCACTATTTAATTTCCTATCATTCTTAGGCTGGGCACCGCCGGAAGATAATGAAATATTGAGTAAAGAGGAAATTATTGAGAACTTTGAATTAAGTGATATTAACAAAAGTGCCGCGGTTTTTGATATAGAAAAATTAAACTGGGTAAATGGAAAGTATATTCGTGAATCAGATTTGGATTATATAGTAGAACTTTCCATACCTTTTTTAAAAGAAGCAGAGTATATTGATGATGAGTTTGTAGAAGAAAATTATAAGTGGTTGAAAAAAGTTATTGATGTTTCTCGAACTGGTGTTGATTATTTAGCTCAACTTCCAGAAGAGGCCGAGTTATTCTTCAAAGAATTAGAATTTGAAAATAAGGAAGAAGCAGTTGCAGAATTTAAAGAAGAGGGAGTAGAGTTAGTTTTTAATTCTCTTAAGGAAAAATTAGAGGAGTTAGATAAGTTTACTCCTGATAAAATTAGTAATATTTTTTCTGAATTAATCAAGGAATTACCTGTGAATGGTAGAACAGTTTATCATCCAACTAGACTTGCTTTGACAGGTCTTGACTCTGGACCTGAAATGAAAAATGTAATATATATACTAGGTAAGGAAGAGACTTATAAAAGATTAGATAATGCCCTTGCGATGTGTAGTGAAAATTAGTAATACAAATTACTTCTCCCCGGCCCGGGGAGAAGTTTTTATCAAGAAAGGAGTGTCCCAAATTGTTGAAAGTATATAATACTTTATCCCGCCAAAAAGAAGGATTTAATCCGGTAGAGGACAATAAGGTTAAGATGTATGTTTGTGGTTTAACAGTTCAGAATTATTCTCATCTGGGACATGTTAGAGGAGCAATTAACTATGATGTAATCAGGAAATACTTAAGATATAAAGGATATGATGTAACTTATATATCAAATTTTACAGATATTAACGAAAAGATAGTAGCAAGAGCTGAATTAGAAGACATGCAGCCGATGGCCTTGGCCTATAAATACAGCAAGGCATTTTTAGAAGATTTAGAAAATCTCAACATCGAAAAAGCAGACCACTATTGTAAAGCAACTGATAATATTGATGCAATACAAGAAATGGTCCAAACTTTAATAGACAAAGGTTATGCATATGAAACCGATGGTAATGTTTATTTTAGTGTTGAAGAATTTGAAGATTATGGCAAGTTATCTGGTAGAGATCTAGAGGAAATGATTGCTGGAACCAGAAAAAAAGTAGAAAGCGATAAGAAAAATCCTTTGGATTTTGCTTTGTGGAAACAGGTCGATGAATCAGAAGAGATTGCTTGGGATAGTCCCTGGGGTAGAGGTTGGCCGGGTTGGCATATTGAATGTTCTGCTATGTCTCTAAAAAAACTTGGAAAAACTTTTGATATTCACGGGGGAGGAACTGATTTGATATTCCCTCATCATGAAAATGAAATAGCTCAGTCTGAGGCATATAGTGGGGTTAAACCCTTTGTAAAGTACTGGCTTCATAATGGGACAGTTAATATGAGTGGGGACAAAATGTCAAAATCGCTTGGTAATTTTTATACTACTAGAGAATTATTAGAAAAGTATACTGCCGACCAACTCAAGTATTTTGTTATAACAAAACATTATAGAAGTCCGATCGAATACAATGATGAGGAAATTAAAAGTACCAACAAAAGCTTAGAAAAACTTGTTAATACTAAAAATTCATTAGAAAATGTATTAAAGGGTAAATATAATTTTAAAAATACAGAAGATGATAATAATTTATATCAAATAATAGAGAAAAAGAAAGAAGAATTTTTTAAGGCCATGGATGATGATTTTAATACTGCTTTAGCAACTGGAGTATTACATGAAATTACCACAGAGATAAATAAAGTTATTAATGTTTCTGATTTTGTTCTCAATCAAAAACTATTCAATGATTTAAAAAAGGTCTATAATATATATATGGATTTAGTTGGCATCTTAGGCTTGACTTTAAAAGGTGAAAAAGAAGAGATTAAATCTGATAAGTTTAATAAACTAGTAAACTATATTTTGGAATTGAGAGAAGTAGCTAGAAAAAATGAAAATTGGGAATTCGCAGATAAATTAAGAGACGATTTACAGGAGATGGGAATTAAAGTTAAAGACACCCCACATGGTACAGAATGGGAGCTCATAAATTAAGGGGGAGCAATATGGAAGTAAAACCTAAGGCAGAATTAATTGATTATACAGAAAATCCAGAAAGAAATGTAGCTACTGCTGCTAGATTATGTTATTCTAAAAAAGGAGCAGCCCAATTAAAGAAAGAGATGAACAGAGAAAAAGTTGAAAAACTGGTAAAAAAAGTGGTTGGGATGGGGCATACTTCTACTCTAGAGCATACTTACTTTTTCTTTCATGTACAGTGTAGTAGAGTTACTTCACATCAAATTGTAAGACAAAGAATTGGGACTTCTTATAGTCAAAGGTCTCAAAGGTATGTAACTGAAGATAATTTTGATTATATTACCCCTCCTAAGATAAAAAAGAATGAAAAAACATATCAAATGTATCAAGATAAAATGGAAGAATTAGAAGACACATATCTTCAGTTAATTGAAATGGGGATTCCAAAAGAAGATGCAAGATTTATACTTCCCACAATTAAAACTAATATTGTAATTTCTTATAATGCACGTTCATTGATGCATTTTATAAGACTAAGGGCTTGTAACAGAGCCCAGTGGGAAATCAGGAGTATAGCAAGACAGATGTTAAATGAAGTTAAAGAGGTGGCACCGGTAATTTTTGAAAATGCTGGTCCTCCCTGTGAAACCGATGGAGAATGTCCTGAAGGCGATTTATCATGTGGTAAAATCGATAAAATTAAGGAGAAACAAAATTAGATGAGACATGTAGAAGGAAGAAATCCAGTTATAGAATTATTGAAAGATGATAAAGATATTGAAGAATTGTACTTGCAAAAAGGACTCAGAGGGGATAAAATAAAACAAATTAGAAACCTTGCAAAAGATCGAGGTCTTGAAATAAATTTATTAACGAAATATAAACTAGATCAAAAATCAGAAACCGGTTCTCATCAAGGTGTTATTGCTCTAACCTCTGATATACAAAAATATGGTTTAAAAGAGACTATCGATTATTTATCAAAAATAGATAAAGACCCCTTAGTTTTAATTCTAGACCATATTCAAGATCCCCATAATTTTGGTGCTATTATTAGAACTGCTCATGCAGCAGGAGTTAATGCAATTATTTATCCTAAAGACAGGGCTTGTGGTGTAACAACGACAGTAGATAAAGTATCTGCTGGAGCTATAGAGCATGTAAGATTAGTAGAAGTCGTAAATATTAATAGGACTATTGAAGTCTTAAAAGAGAATTATTATTGGATAGCTGGGGCAGATATATCAGGAGTTAATAAATATTATGAACAAGATTTTACAGGGAAATTCGCTTTGGTAGTTGGCCATGAAGGTAGTGGGTTAAATAGGTTGACTAAAGAGAAATGTGATTTTTTAGTTAAAATACCAATGGAAAATAAATTTAGTTCTCTTAATGTTTCTGTAGCTACCGGGATAATTTTATTTGAGATCAATAGACAAAGGAATATAATATAATCCTTGACTAAAAAAGTTTTAAACAGTATAATATTAATGTATTAAATAAGGGGGGATTCTGGTTGGACACAAATGCCCAAGAAGTAGATTATCAGGATTATAGCCAGTTAAGTGATGATGATTTAATTAAAATTATTCATGAAGGTGATTCTAGAGCCGAAGAAGTATTAATTAAGAGATATAAGAATTTCGTTCTGGCTAAATCAAGATCTTATTTTCTTGTCGGCGCAGGTAGAGAAGACATTGTCCAGGAAGGCATGATTGGCTTATACAAAGCTGTAAGAGATTACAAAATAGATCGTTTGGCTTCTTTTAGGGCTTTTGCAGAATTGTGTATTACTAGGCAAATTATTACAGCTATTAAGGCTGCAACGAGACAAAAACATCAACCTTTAAATTCATATGTTTCTCTTAATAAACCAATATATGATGAAGAATCAGACCGAACACTATTAGATATATTAAAAGGAACAAAACTGAACAACCCTGAAGAATTATTTGTAAGTAAAGAAACTTATGATCTTATTGAAAATCAAATTAGTGAAATGTTAAGTACTTTAGAGTTTAACGTGTTACAGGAATATCTTAATGGTAAATCTTATCAAGATATTGCTGAAACTTTGGATAAACATGTAAAATCTGTAGATAATGCTTTACAGAGAGTAAAAAGAAAACTGGAAGATTTTCTTGAAAAACATGACATTTAAATTTTATAAATAATTTATAAATATAAAGAACTTTTACACGGTGCTACAATATTAACAAAGGAGAGATGAATATAATGGCTAAGGAAAAATTTGAAAGAACAAAACCACATTTAAATATTGGGACGATAGGACATGTTGATCATGGTAAGACGACATTAACTGCAGCAATCACATCTGTACTGCATAATTATGGGGGGGCAGAAGTAAGAGACTTCGATTCAATCGATAATGCTCCTGAAGAAAAAGAAAGAGGAATCACAATAGCAACCTCTCACGTTGAGTATGAGACAGAAAAGAGGCACTATGCTCACGTTGATTGTCCAGGCCATGCTGACTACGTAAAGAACATGATAACTGGAGCAGCCCAGATGGATGGAGCAATTTTGGTAGTATCTGCAGCAGATGGTCCGATGCCCCAGACTAGAGAGCATATTTTATTAGCTC